>JBBQYZ010000092.1:0-8319 GCA_038208205.1 Gemmatimonadales bacterium
GGTCCCCATTCAGGAGATCCCGACCGTCGCGGCGCCGGCCGCCAAGGTCGTGACCATCCCCACCGCCGTCGCACCGTCTAAAACCGCACCCGCGACCGCCGCACCGCGCGCGGTGCCACCGAAGTCGGTGGCCGCCGCACCGAAGGCGGTTCCGACCTGGCTGCCACCGGTGCCGCGCGAGCTTCAGGTCGAGCGCGCGATCGCGCTGGCGGCGACTCGGCAGCGCAACGCCGCGCGGCGGGACGGTGCGTCGCGTGCCGCTTCGAGAAAGCCGCGCTGACGACGGCGCGGCCTCGGCTCGTGAGACGTCAGCCGATCACTTTCCGATCCAGTACGTCGCCTTCACCAGGAACACGTTCGTCGGCACCGTCCGGAAGATTGCCCCAACGTCGCGCCGCGAGTCGAACTGGCCCGTCTGCTGGAAATCGCTGCGCTCCTGCTGCCAGACGAAGTACACCGACGATCCCGGCCGGTAGTCCCACCGCACCACCGCGTTGCCGCGCAGCGAGCGCACGTTGAAATTGGGCTCGTTGATCGTGAAGGCCGGCGTCGTGCCGTTCGCCGGCGTGACGGTGTAGCGCGCGCTCGCCGCGTCGTAGCTGATCGCGTCCCGGTCCACGCCGTAGACGGCGAAGTCGTAGCGACCCAGCGTGAGGAACTCCTTGTAGCTCGCGTACCGCCCCGTCGACACGAACGGTTGCGCGTACATCACGAAGCTCAACGTGGGTGACACGGTGACGTCCACCCGCGTCTCGAGCGAGAGGGTGCGCTGCGTGAGGTCGGCGAACACGTAGCGGCGGCCGTAGGTGCTCGTCGTCGCGGGGTCGGCCACCGTGCGCACCAGCTGCTCGGTGTCGTGCAGCCGACTGAAGCTCGGGCCGAAGTTGACGTGCACGTTGGAGCTCGGACGCAGGTCGAGCGACACGCTCGCCTCGGGCAGGTCGCCGCCGAGGACGTCGCGCGTGTAGCCGCCGGAGATACCAAGCACCACCGGACGCCGCGAGTCGCTGTTCGCGCCGCCACGGAAGTACCAGCTCGCCGGTTGCCGTCCCGCCGGCCCGCCGCGCAGGAGCACGTCGTCGTCGTACGCGGGCGAGTAGCCGGCGCCGACGTTGGCGCGCCAGAGGTTGGTGAAGGTGCCGCTCGCCTGGCCGGCGTAGCCGTGGAAGATGTCCCGGCCGCCATAGTTCCAGCTGTCGTTCTCGTACACGACCGCGCTCCAGCTCCGCAGGTGCGCGCCGGCCTTGAAGTCCTGGTGCCCAATCAGGGTGCTGAGCGCCGTGTAGCCGGTGCGGCCCTGCAGCCCGAGGTCGTTGAGCTCCAGGCCGGGACTGCTCGCCTTGAGCGCGATGGACCCGAAGTTGGCGCCGTTCTTCTGGAGCGCCAGCTCGGTGACGTAGCCGTCGAGCGAAGTGCGCGTGCTGTCGTACGTCAGGTAGCTCGTGGCATCGGGGCGCTGGAAGTAGTGGGTGCTGTTGCGCTGGGTCAGCGCGATGGCCTGGCGGCTGCCGTTCACCCGGCTGCCGGCGGCGAAGCCGCTCACTATCCACGAGCGCTTCGCCATGTCGTGCTCGAAGTCCACGCCGCCGAAGGTGGCGTCGGAACGCAGGAGCGGCGCGAAGAGGCTGTCGCCGAGCGAGCGCGAGGTGCGCTCGAGCATGGCGCCCACGGTGGTGGCGCCACGGCGGAAGTCGCGCTTCACGCGGCCGGCGAAGTAGTTGGTGAGCGGCTCGACCGGAGTCTCCAGGCGCAGGCCGCTCGTGGCGAGCAGCCGCGCGCGCTGCTCGGTGGTCACCGCGTCGAGGATGCCCACCGTCCACGGGCCGCTCTTGCCGGTGACCTTGGCGGCGCCGGCGATGGTGGTCTGGTTCGGCACGTCGGCGAACTGCACCCCGCCGGGCACCGCACGCTGCGGCTGCCGCCCGATGCGGCGCGAGTAGAGATACGTCTGGCCGCCGTAGTCGTTCTGCCGCACGACCTGCCCGAAGCTGAACACGTCGCTCCCTTCCAGGAAGAAGGGGCGCTTCTCGGGGAACGACGTCTCGAACGCCGAGAGGTTCACGACCGCCGGATCGACCTCGACCTGCCCGAAGTCGGGGTTGATCGTGGCGCTCAGCGTGAGACCGCCGGGCAAGCCGTACTTGAGGTCACCGCCGACCTTTGGTTTGGTATCGGTTCGCGAATAAAACGGGTTCGCCGCGTCGCCCGGCTCGCGCGTCACCGTGGAGCTCACGTACGGGGTGAGCTCCAACCGCTCGGCGACGCGCACGCCGGTAAGGCCGGCGAGCTCGCCGAACCGCGACACGAAGGCGCCATCCTGCGGTGTCCAGGGCGACCAGGTGTCGCGCTCATTGCGTCGCGCGATGTCGCGCTGCACCTGGAACCCCCACACCCGCCCCTGCGCCGAGTCGCCGCCGAAGCGGAGCTGGCTGAGAGGGATGCGATACTCCGCGACCCAGCCGAGCGAGTCGACGCGGGTGCCGACCTCCCAGATCGCGTCCCAGTTGGTGTCCTCGTTGCCGTCGTTGTAGGTGTAGACATCCTTCTGCACGCCGCGCGGTGTGGTGGAGAAGCGGAAGGCGGTGCGGCGGTCGTGGTACGAGTCGACGATCAGATGCACCCAGTCGGTGTAGATCCCGGTGGCCGCCGTCGCGTCGCGGCGCGCGAGCCCGGCGGCGATGGAGTCCGGGTGCGCGTCGAATAGGCGGATCCCCACGTACAACGCCTGGTCGTCGTAGAGAACGCGGACCTCGGTCTGGTCGGGGGCCGGCTTGCCAGGCGCGGGATAGCTCTGGGTGAACTGCCCTGACGGTTCCGTGGTCGCCCATGCCGTTTCGTCGAGGCGGCCATCGAGAGTCACGGGACCGGTGCGTCGCACGGCGCGCAGGGATCGCGTGGGTGCCGATGCCGTCGGCGCGGCGGGCGACGACGCGGGAGCCTGCTGCGCGCCGCCGGGCGCCGCGAGGAGGGAGAAGGAAAGCGGAAGCGCGAGGACGAAGCGCATGGAGTGGACGCTGGGCACTGTCAACGGTGAATTGGTTGGGTGTGGGCGTCCGACCCGAGATGTCGAGGCGCGCAGCATCACCTGTTCAGCCAGTACGCCATCTTGAGCAGGAAGGTGTTGGCCGGGTGCAGTGCGAACAAGTCGCCGTATTCGCCACTCCAGCTCCGGTCGCGGAACCGCGGGTCGAAGCCGTCGCGCCCGTGGGTCCACACCGCGAACAGGGTGGAGCCCGGGCGGAACTCCCAACGCATCACGCTGGTGGACCGGAGCTGGAGCACGTCGAATCCGAGCGCGGTGCCGTCGGGCGTCGTGTACGGCGCGTACCGATCCTCGTAGCGCTCGGCGCGTGGCGTGGCGCTGAGCTCCCGGGTGTCGGCATAGCTGCCGCGGCTCACGAACGGGGCTGCGTAGAGCTGGAGGCTGAGCGTGGGAGTCGCCGTGTAGCTGATGCGCGCGCCGACCGAGCGCGTCTCCTGGTCCAGCAGCGCGAAGGCGTAGTGCGTGCCGAGCGGGCCGGCGAAGTTGCCGAGCCACTGCGAGTCATCGTGGTTCTTGAACCAGTCGGCGGAGAGCTCGAGCTGGAGCTGCGGACGGGGGAAGAGCTGCAGGCTGGGGTTCACCGCGATGTAGTGCGACGCGCCGTAGTCGCCGCGTCCGCGGCTGACGAACAGCGCCGGTACGAAGTGCCGGCGGTCGTCGCCCTGCACGCCCACGTTCCAGTCCACGAACGGCGACCGCCGGAACGCGGGCCCGCCGCGCGCGCAGTTGTCGCAGTAGCTGCCGGGAAGCTGGGTGGCCGAGAGCCCGCCGTGCACCCACATGTTGTTGGCGAGGTTGAGGTGCCAGTTCGTGTTCACCGCGCGCTGCGTCGGCAGCCGGTCGGAGTCGGTCCACGACGCCCACGCGTTGAAGTTGCCCGACACCTGCCGGTAGAGGCGGGTGGGCTTCCGCCAGTTGAGCCCTATCCAGTTGTTGACGTTCCGCTGGTTCGCTCGGCGCAGGAAGCCGACGTCGTTCACCTCGTAGCCCGGCGACTGGCGCGACAGGTTGGTCTGGAAGTGGATCATGTTGCCGGCGTACTTGCCGAAGCTGATCTCCTCGGCGTCTCCAGCCAGCGCGGTGCGCGTGGGGTCGAGCGAGAGCTCGGCGTCCGGGCGCTGGTAGAGGTGCACCGAGCTGCGCTGGGTCCCGAGGATCGCGGCGGGGCTGCCGCGCACCGTGCTCCGCGTCGCGCTGGCCGCGATCTCGTAGCGGCTCCGCGTCCAGCGGTGGCGCAGGTTGCCGCCGAAGGCGTAGGCATCGCGTCGCAGGTACTGGTCGCTCCACGAGTCGAGCTGGCGGTTCACGCCGGTGCCGATGATCCCGATGCTGGTCTCACCGCTGCGCAGGTCCTGCTGCGCGCGGAGCACGGTGTAGCTGGCGCGCGGCTCGGTGGTCTTGTCGAGCGGGCCCTGCACCTGCCCGGTCACCGCTTCGAGCAGCCCCACGTTCAGACCGTGCGGCAGCCGGCCGGTGAGCTTGGCGGCGCCGATGATCGGCGTCACGTTGGGCGATGCGTCGTCGGCGTAGAGGCCGAACAGCTGCGGTGAGCGGCCTACGCGGCGCGAGTAGAACAGCCCTTCGCCGTTGCACTGCACGATGCTGCAGTTGACGGCAAAGTTGTACAGCCCCGATCCCTCGATGAAGAAGGGGCGCCGCTCCTGGAAGAAGCTCTCGAAGGCGCTGAGGTTCACCTCGGACGGATCGGCCTCCACCTGGCCGAAGTCGGGGTTGATCGTGGCGTCGAGGGTGAGGTTCGGGGTGACGCCGTACTTGAGGTCCGCGCCGATGGAGCCCTTCTGCGAGCGGCCCCACGGCGATTCGCCCGGCAGCGCGCTCGAGCGCGCGACCGAGCTGCTCTTGGCCACCGTGAAGGGCGTGAGCTCGATGCGGTGGAAGGGAGTGATGTCGCGGATTCCCTCCAGGGTGCCGAGCTGCGACGAGACGCCGCCGATCGAGCCGCGATAGAGCGGCCAGCTCGTGCGCTCCTTGTAGCGCTCGATGTCGCGCCACACGCCGAAGCCGAACACGTGGCTCGGCTTGTTGGCGTAGCGGAGCTGCGAGAACGGAATGCGGTACTCGGCCGTCCACCCCACCGAGTCCACGCGCGTGCCCACGTCCCACACGCCGTCCCAGGTCTCGTCTTCCTCGGCGTCGTTGTACATGGCGTAGTCGCGCTTCACCCCCAGCGGATTTACCGCGAACTCGAACCCTGAGCGTCGGTCGTGATAGGCGTCCACCAGGATCTTGAGCTGGTCCGACGGCCCGCGGACGTCGCGCCGGGTGAGCGCGGTCATGATGCTGTCCGGGTGCGGGTCGTAGGCGCGGACGAACACGTAGAGGTTGCGGTCGTCGAACGCCGCCTTGAACTCGGTCTTGTATCGCGGCGCCTTCCCCTCGTTCGGACTGAACTCCTGGAACTCGGTGGTGGCCGGCGCGGCGCGCCACACGGCATCGTCCTCGCGCCCATCGATCACCGGTGCCTGCTCGGCGCGCACCGCGGCGGCGCGCATGCTGGCGGTGTCGCGCGCCGGTGCCCTGGCCGGCTGTTGCGCTGACGGCTGCGCTGCTGTGGGGACCGGCGTCTGCGCGAGCAGGGGGGTGACGGCTGGCGCGAGGGTGATCAGTGCGACGACGACGGGGCGCATCAAACTGCTCCGGGGTGGGGGACGGACGCCGGTCCGAATAATCTGCCGATATTTCAGCATGATTTGGACACCGGCACCGGCCAAAGGGTTGAAGTCCGTACGGCGGGACCGCCCGCGAGGTTGCTGTGCGCCGGTGCGCGGCCGCTATTTTCTGCGAACCCGCCACCGGGCGCCCGCGCGGCGCGGCGTTGACCGGTCGAGCGCACCCGGTCGTGATTCCGAAGGTTGGTTGGCTGTCCTGGCCGCCGAGGGTGCGGCATCATTCGCGCAATGAGGACGGGGGTCGGCATCCCCAGCACGTCGTCCGGAGCACTATCGATGAAAGAGTCACGACCCCCGATCGACCTCTCCACCCTCGCCGCCGACTATGAGATCGTCGGGGAGCTCGACGGCGGCGGCGAGTCCCGCCGCTACATGGGCCGCCGGAAGGGGGAGGCGTCCAAGCGCCGCGACGACCAGCGCGAGGTGATGATCGAGATCGTCACCACTCCGGCGGGGGACGAGGCGAACGCTCTCACCCATCTCGCGGCCGACACCGGGCTGCTCACGCGCCAGGTCCACCGGCGGCTCGTCCCCGTGCTCGAGGGCCGCTGGATCGGCAACGACGCCTTCGCCGTGGTCACGCAGCGCATCGCCGACCCATCGCTGGCGCACCTGCTCGTGACCGGCGAGACCTTCACCAACCCCCGCATCGCGGCGATCCTCCGCGAGGTCAACGGGCTGCTCGAGTGGGCGCGCGGCCAGCACGTGGTGCACCGCAGCATCACCGCCGACCGGATCTTCCTCGAGCCGAAGACGGACCGCGTGCGCGTGGCGTTCGGCGTGTCGCCCATCCGGCGCCTCCAGCACTCCGATGCCGACGACGACGCGCGCACGATCGCCCGCCTCGCGATGGCGATGCTCACCGGCGAGGCCGACCCGCAGGCGTACGCGGGAAAGTCGCTCGCCGAGCTGCGCTCCGACCTTCCCGAGCGGCTCGGTGAGGCCACCACCACCCTGCTCGACACCGGTCGGACGAGCACACCGGCCGACGTGGCGGCGTACCTCGCGTTGATCGGCATGGCGGATCCGCTCCGCGCCGGCGAGACGGAGCGCGACCGGGTGCGCGCCGAGGTGCTGGAAGAACAGCGCGTCGAGCGCGAGAAGCTCGCTGGCGAGCGCGCCGACTTCGAGCGCGAGACGGCCGACGCGCGCGCCGCGTTCGAGCAGGAGATGGCCGACGCGCGCGACAAGCTGGAAGCGCACCGCGTCGCGCTGGAGAACGCCGTGTCGCGCGAGCGCGCGGAGCTCGAGCGAGTGGTCAACGCCGAGCGCGACGAGCTGCAGCGCGCGCTCGCGTCCGAGCGCACGGTGCTGGTGGCGACACGGATGGAGCTCGAGCGCACGGTGAAGGAGCAGCGCGCGGAGCTCGAGCGGGTAGCGGCCGAGGACCGGCGCCGGATGGACGAGCTGCGCGCCGAGCTCCGGCGCGCCGGCGAGGTCGAGATCGAGCGGAAGCGCGATACCGCGCTCGAGGACATCACCGATGCCGAGGACAGCCTGGACCAGGGCGACCTCGCCACGCCGCTGTTCGTCGCACCGGTGCTCGCGTCGATCCAGCCGATCGAGTTCGACGACGACACGCCGGTGATGCGCACCGAGCCGATCGCGTTCACCCCGCCTCCCCCCCTGCCGGTAGCACCCGAGCTGATCGAGCCGTGGGAAGCGGAGCCGGTCGCCCTCGCGAGCAACGACGGCCCGTCGCGGCGGACGTGGATCATGGCGGGAGTCGGCGCCGCGCTGGTGGCGGCGGTCCTCGTGTGGGGAATCGCGCTCAGCAAGGGACCGGCGGCGCGTCCGGTGGTCGCGGCGGCGCCGAGGCCGGTGCCTGCACCAGTCGCCGCCGCCCCGGTCGTGAGCGCACCGGCACCGGCCGCGCTGCCGGTCGCGGACTCCGCCACCCGCGTGGCCTCGTCGCGGTGGCTCGACTCGCTCAAGGGTGCCTACCCGCTCGTCTACACCGAGAGGTCGACGGGATCGTCGGCCGCGAGGCTCGCGTCGCCGGTGATCCGGGCGACGCCATCGTCCGTCGAGGCGAGCCCGGAGCCGCGGCGGGTCGTCCGCGACACGACGGAGCGTCGTCAGCCCGCCCGAACGCTCACCGACAGCCTGTTCTTCATCCCGGGCTCGGCGACTCCGGTGCGGCCACCGCGGAGCTGAGAGCTTTCCGGAACTGCGTACTTGGCGCACACACTCGGATACCTCGTGTAACGGGGTAACGGACTTAAAGCGCGGGGCTCACTTGGGCGCCGCTTCTTTTGGTCGGTCGCAGCCTTGGCCGGAGGCCTTCCCTTCGCCAGGGCCCGCCGTACTGCGTCGGTCCACTCCGCATCCACTCTCAGCGCCTCGGGATCGGGGCCGGGCTTCCGCTTGGCGGGCTTCTCAGGATTACTCATGGCGTTCCCCTCACCGTGACGCCGAATCTCATGAATCCCTCACGGGCCCTTGATCTCTTTGGTGTGACCCCTATCTTCCCCATTAGGCGCACAACAAGTGAGGTGACATATGACTGGTCCGAAAGTAGTCGGGAATATTCCCGGCGAGACGGCGGAGACGCCGTCCGGAGAGTCCACTAAGAGCCCGTCGGTG
>JBBQYZ010000093.1:0-8294 GCA_038208205.1 Gemmatimonadales bacterium
GGCAGCGTCCTGCACGGGGGGCGGCTTCACGCTGGCGTTCGATCCGGCGGCGCAGGCCAATCAGGTGCCGAACGTCGGCGGGACGGTCAACCTCGGGAACTTCTTCCTGACGGGCACGGGCCCAATCGCGACGGCCGCACCGGGCCAGCTGTTCTTCACGCTCGCCATCAATCAGTCGCTGCCGACCGCCGGCACGGGCAGCACCCAGGGCAGCATCACGGGCTCGGTCCAGAGCACGGGCGGTAACTTCAGCACGCTCGTCTTCTCGCCGAACAGCCAGGTGATCACGATCGGCGGCACCACGTACTCGCTGATCTACGACCAGGGCGTGAACGGCATCAAGATCGCCTACAACGGGGCGGACGCGACCAACACGACCGCCATCAAGGCCACGCTGACCCAGACGGCCGCCGTACCGGAGCCGGCCTCGATCGTGCTGCTCGGCACAGGCCTCGTCGGAGTGTTCGGCGCTGCTCGCCGCCGCAAGATCGCTCGCTGAGCTGTCCAGGTAACGCCCTGCCGGATGGTGCACGAGACGACAAGGCACGCCAAGGCACGACGCTGAAAGTTCGAGACAGGGGCTGCGTCATCCGACGCAGCCCCTGCGTCGTATGTTCGCTCGCCTCCCGGACGCTCACGCCTTCAGCGATGGGCTGCGACGCACCCTCGACGCTGCCGTCCCCCCCGCTGCATGTTGATGGCGTTCAGCCCCTTGCCGCCCGCATTCCCCGGAGCCTCTGCCTTGTCCAGGTTCATCCTCCCTCTCGCGCTCACCGCCGCCGCCCTCGTGTCGGCCGCCGCGCCCGCCGCGCACAGCCAGTCCACGATCGCGGGCCCGTTCGCGGCCATGCACTGGCGCAGCATCGGCCCGGTACGGGCCGGCCGCGCCCGCGCCCTCGCCGGCGTGCCGAGCCAGCCGAACGTCTTCTACATCGGCTTCGACAACGGCGGCGTCTGGCGCTCCACCGACTACGGCTCCACCTGGCACCCGCTGTTCGACGACCAGCCCACCGGCTCGATCGGCGCCATCGCCGTGGCGCCGTCGGATCCCAACGTCATCTACGTGGGCACCGGGGCCGGCATCATCCGTCCCGACCTCGCCGTCGGCAACGGCGTGTACAAGTCCATCGATGCGGGACGGAGCTGGACGCATCTCGGGCTCGACGACAGCCAGATGATCGCGATGATCGACGTCGACCCCAAGGACGCGAACCGGCTATTCGTCGCGGTGCTCGGGCATCCGTACGGTCCGAACGCCGAGCGCGGCATCTTCCGCTCGACGAACGGGGGGCGGAGCTTCGAGAAGGTGCTCTACAAGGACGAGTACACCAGCGCCAACGATGTGCGCATCGACCCGAGCGACCGCAACACCATCTACGCCACGCTCTGGCAGCAGCAGCAGAGCTTCATCGAGGGGCAGGGGTTCGGCGGCGCGGGCAACGGCATCTTCAAGTCGACCGACGGCGGCACGACCTGGCGCCAGCTCACGGCCGGGCTACCGGCGGTCATCCAGGCCAACCTCGGCATCGCGCCGAGCAACTCGCGGACGATCTACGCCACGATCGCCGGCACCACACCTGACACGTCGGTGGCGCGCAGCACGACCGGAACGGTGGGCTTCTACAGATCCACTGACGCCGGCGAGCACTGGGCCCCGACCCCCACCCAGGATCCGCGGCCGCTCGGCCGCATCGGGGGCGGCGACCTGCCCACGATCGCCGTGGATCCGACGAACGAGCGCGTCGTCTACAGCTCGTCGACGGTGTTCTGGCGCACCGAGGACGGCGGCGCGACATGGAGCGCCGTGCGCGGCGCCCCCGGTGGCGACGACTACCAGAAGACCTGGATCAACCCCAACAACCCCGACATCATCCTCGCCGTCGCCGATCAGGGCGGCGTGGTGTCGGCCAACCGCGGCGCGTCGTGGAGCAACTGGTACAACCAGTCCACCGCCGCCATGTACCACGTCTCCACCGACGACGCCTTTCCGTACCGCGTCTGCGGCGGCCAGCAGGACTCGGGCTCCGCCTGCGTAGAGAGCCGCTCGATGGACGGCGAGATCACCTTCCACGATTGGCATCCGGTCAACATCCAGGAGTACGGAATCGCCGCCACCGATCCGCGCGATCCGGACAAGGTGTACGGCAGTCAGCGCACCAACGTGTCGCTTTACGACCGACGCACGGGACAGACGAGCCTCGTGGGTCCGAGCGCCGACGCGCGCGGCGCGCTGTACGGACGGAACGTGCGCACGATGCCGATCCAGTGGTCGCCCCTGAATTCGTCGGTGCTGTTCTACGCATCGAACGTGGTGTGGAAGAGCACCGACCACGCGCACAGTTGGACGCGCATCAGCCCCGACCTCACGCGTCAGACGTGGGCGGTGCCGGCGAGCGCCGGCAAGTACGCCAGCACGGTGATTCCCGCGGCACTGGGCGCGATCACCGCGCTCTCTGCCTCGCCGCGGAGCGTGGGCGTGATCTGGACGGGCAGCGACGACGGCATGGTGCAGACGACGAGCGACGGCGGCGCGACGTGGCGCAACGTCACGCCCGCGGCGATCACGCCGTGGACACGCATCTTCAACATCGAGGCGGGGCACTTCGACGCCGGAGTCGCGTACGCCGCGGCGAACACCCTGCGCATCGACGACATGAACCCGCACCTCTGGCGCACCCGCGACGGGGGCCGCAGCTGGACGGAGATCAACACCGGCATCGCGCCCGGTGCGGTGACCAACTCCATTCGGGAAGACCCGCGCACACCGGGCCTGCTGTACGCCTCGACCGATACGCAGGTGTGGGTCTCGTTCGATGATGGCGATCACTGGCAGTCGCTCAAGCTCGACATGCCAGCCATCTCCGTGCGCGACCTGCAGATCAAGGACGACAGCAGCTGCCTCTGCTCCGACCTGATCGCCGGCACGCACGGGCGGGGCTACTGGATCCTCGACGACGTGACACCGCTGCGGCAGTCGGCGCAGGCGGCGCGTGCGACTACGGCCCGCGAGGCGTTCCTCTACCGGCCGGCCACCGCGGTGCGCGTGCGCGTTGCGACCAACGATCCCACCCCGTGGCCCCCCGAGGTACCGGCGGGTGAGAACCCGCCCCCGGGCGCGATCGTCGATTACGCGCTGGCGAGCGACGCGAGCGCACCGGTGCGTCTCGAGATCCTCGACCGCACGGGCAAGGTTGTGCGCAGCTACTCGAGCGCCGACGCCATGCCGAACCCCGACCCGGCGACGGACCCCGCCGCGTACGACCGGCTCTGTCAGCGGACGCCGACCGCACCCGACTGTGGACTGCCGCTCTACTGGCCGGCGCCGCGCATGGCGCTCTCCACGCGTGCCGGCATGCACCGCTTCAGCTGGGATCTGCACTACGATCCGCTCACGAACGACACCCAGCAGGGAAGCGACGACGACGCGACAGGCGCGGTTCCGCATCGCACCTTCCCCACCGTGAACGCCCCGTGGGCGCCCCCGGGCGCCTATGTGGTGCGTCTCTCGGTGGACGGCCGCAGCTACACGCAGCCGCTCGCCCTGCGCCTCGATCCGCGGGTGCGGACTCCGGCGGCTGGGCTGGCGCTGCTCGCGTCGCTCACGCGTGAGCTGTACGAAGGCGCCGCGGACACGCACCGCGCGTACACCGACGCGCGCACGCTTTCAGGACGGCTGGGCGCGACCGAGGCCACGCGCAAGGCACGCGTGGATTCGCTGGCGCCGACCGGTGCCACGCCCGCCCGGTTGGGCGGACGCGGACGCCGAGGCGTCGCGCCGGTCGCGGGCGCCACACTTCAGGGCGCGAGCGACGCGCTGATGGCGGCAGCGATGGCGATGCAGGGCGCCGACGTGACGCCGACGGCGGATCAGGTCACGGCGGCGGCACGGGCCCGGGCGCAGTATGCCGAAGTCATGGGCCGGTGGCGGGTGGTGCGCGGAGAGAGATGACGCTCGAGGGCTGTTTCACCGCTGTACGCGGGGTATACCAGTACCGGGTACCAGAATTGGCAGATTGAGCCCAGCAATTCGGAGCCGCTCGTGGACGACGGGTCGCGCCGGCGCGACGCTACTGCAGGGCGAGCAGTGACGGACTGCGTCGCCGCGCATCGGCTGGGAGGAATTGCTGATGGTCGCATGCCAATCCGACTACTGACGCACCGGTATACCCGCGTACAGCAGTGACGAAGGGGAGCCACACCAGGTGTGCTCCCCTTCGTCACTGCAACCGCGGGGAACCTAGGCCGTCGGCTGCAACCGCTTCCGCCGCACCGTGCAGAACACTCCCGCCAGGCCCGTTGCGAGCAGCACCAGGCTCGCCGGCTCGGGAGTGGCGCTGACGATGATGAACTCCTGCGCACCGTCCAGGGCACTGCGGCGTACGTCGGTCACCACGGCGAACTGGCTGTAGTCGAGCGACCCGTAGTTCAACTGCGCCTGCGTCAGCCAGTCGCCGGACGAGGCGTGGACGCCGGCCGAAACGGGCTGGAAGAGATTCCAGATCGTCGCCTGGATGTTCCCGTAGTCGCCGGGGTTCGAGGCGAACTGCATCGTGAGCCATGCCGCCTGACGGTAGAGCGTCATGTCGCCAGCGCGCGTGTTGTCGAGGTTCGTGCCGGTGGCAAGGCTCGTCACGTTCGCGCTCCACGTCTCGCCGTTCGTGACGTGGTGGCTGAAGTCGACGCAGTACAGGAAGAGCGGGCGCGCCGTCGACCCGGAGCCCTCGACGCCATTGTACGGGCCGACGAGATAACCGAACGCCGAGACGCTTCCGCCGTTGACGAAGGTGAAGGAGGTCTGGGCGTGTGCGGGCGTCGCGGCCGCGAGCAACGCGACGAGCAGTAGGGGAGCGAGGCGGAGGCGCATGAGGCGGGACCGGGGAGAGGGAAGCGATCACGCGACCACTCACGCAAGCGTGCGGCCCGCTCGATCTCGCCTCTCCCTCATGGTCAAGCGATTCCAGGACAACACGTTACTCGCAGCCGACCGCTCGCGGGACCCGATGCTGTCGCGCGACCGCCACACGGACGGTTGCATTCCCCCGACACTCGCGACGCCCTTGTGCCGTGCCCGGATGAGCCTACTCGCCGGACAGGCGCGACTCGGCGCCCGCGCCATCCGAGGGCCGCTCCGAATGGCGGCATCCCGCGAGGGCACCGGACCGCTGCGCCCACGCGCGGCTTCGCGACAGGTGCGTCTCGCACTGGCCTACCAGGCAGATAGGACACAGCGCGATCGCCGCCTGTCCGCACTCGATGCACGTCATGCGCGCACCACGGCGGCGGCGCCAGCGCGCTCACTCGACCCTCCGTTGGGCGCACCGGGCGAACCGGGCGCACCCGCGACGACGCCGATCCCCAGGCCAACGGCCACCCGGCGCCCATACTCGGCGTCGCAGGCGGTGAAGTGGCCGACCATCCGCTGCTTCACGTCGTCGTCGCACGGCGTGAGCAGGCCGACCAGGTTGAGGATCAGGTCGTCGCGCTCGGCGTCGGTGAAGGCGCGGTACCGCGCGCCCGCCTGGCCGTAGTCGTTCTCGCGAGCGATCGGCTGCCGCACCACGTGGCCCGACACGAACGGGGTGTGCGGCGCACCAGTCGGCGTGGCCTGTACCGGACCACCCCCGGCGGACGGCTCGTAATTCACGTGCGGATTCCCCCCCGCCTCCACCCCGTCCACGTTGTACGTCATCTGTCCGTCGCGCTGGTTTGTCGCTACCTGATTCCTCGGACGGTTGATCGGCAGCTGGAGATAGTTGGGACCCACGCGATAACGCTGCGTGTCCGAGTACGAGAAGGTGCGGCCCTGCAGCAGCTTGTCGTCCGAGAAGTCCATGCCGTCCACCATCACGCCGGTGCCGAACGCCACCTGCTCCACCTCGGCGAAGTAGTTGGTGGGGTTGCGATCGAGCACCATCCGGCCGATCGGCCGCAGGGGGTACTGCTCTGGGGGCCAGACCTTCGTGGCGTCGAGCGGATCGAAGTCGAGCTCCGGATGCTCGCCGTCCTCCATCACCTGCACCTGCAGCTCCCACTCCGGAAACTCACCGCGCTCGATCGCGTCGAACAGGTCGCCGGTCGCGTGGTTGAAGTCCTTGGCCTGGATCCGTTCCGCCTCCGCCTGCGTGAGGTTGCGCTCCTTCATCGTCGGGATGAAGTGATACTTCACGAGCACCGCCTCTCCGCGCGCGTTCACCCATTTGTAGGCGTGCACCCCCGAGCCGCGCATCTCGCGGTAGCTCGCCGGGATCCCCCACGGGCTGAACAAGAAGGTGGCCATGTGCATGGCCGACGGGCTGAGGCTGAGGAAATCGAAGATGCGCCTGGCGTCCTGTCGGTTGGTCACCGGGTCGGGCTTGAAGGCGTGCACCACGTCGGGGAACTTCATGGCATCGCGAATGAAGAACACCTGCAGGTTGTTGCCGACGAGGTCCCAGTTGCCGTCCTCGGTGTAGAACTTGACCGAGAAGCCGCGCGGATCGCGCAGCGTCTCCGGCGAATGGCCGCCGTGGATCACGCTCGAGAAGCGCACGAACACCGGGGTCCGCACCCCCTTCGACTGGAAGAGCTTCGCCCGGGTGAGCGGCGCGACCGGATCGCCGCCGACCGCGCCGTACGCCTCGAAGTACCCGTGCGCGCCCGCCCCGCGCGCGTGCACCACGCGTTCCGGGATGCGCTCCCGATCGAAGTGCGAGATCTTCTCCAGGAAATGATAGTTCTCGAGCACGGTCGGGCCGCGGTCACCGACGGTCCGGTTGTTCTGGTTGTTGGGGACGGGGTGTCCCTGCCGCGTGGTGAGGATGGGGGCGTCATCGTTCCCCGACGTGCCGTGGCCAGCGGTGCTGCCGTTCCCGTTGCCGTTGCCGTCTCGCTCGATCATCTGATGCCCTGGTGGCGGTTCATCCTGCGGACGGCACCGTCGCGCGCCGTCGGCCCGTCCGCATGATCATCACACCAGTCGCATAGATCCAATCGAATGTCGTTATCATTCTCATAGATTGCGTCGATGATCCCACCCTCTCGCCCCAACGCCGTGGCCGGCCCGGACCCGCTCTCGACAGGCGTGACACTCACCCAGCTCGCCTACGCCGCGGCGGTGGACACGCATCGGCATTTCGACCGCGCGGCTCGGGCGTGCAACGTCACGCAGCCCACCCTCTCCATGCAGCTGCGAAAGCTGGAGCAGGTGCTCGGCGTCACTCTGTTCGACCGGAGCCGGACGCCCGTTGTGCCGACCGACATCGGCGAGGTGCTGCTGGAGCAGGTGCGCGTGGTGCTGCGGGAGGCGGCGCGGCTCGGCGACCTGCGCGACGCGGCGAGCGGCGCGCTGCAGGGCGAGCTGCGCGTGGGTGTGATCCCGACGTTGGCCCCCTACCTGCTCCCCGCCGTGCTCGAGCTCCTCGAGGAACGTCACCCGGGGATGGAGCTGGTGGTCGAGGAGGGAGTGACGGAATCGGTGCTCGAGGGACTCCGGACCGATACGCTCGACATCGGCCTCGTGGCCACGCCCACGGCGGATCCGTCGATGCTCGGGCGCATCCTGTTCCACGAGCCGTTCGTGGGCTACGTCGGCGCGCGCCACCGACTCGCCGGCCGCTCGTTGCTGGATGCGTCCGATCTATCCACCGACGATCTGTGGCTCCTTGCCGACGGTCACTGCCTCCGCACGCAGGCGCTCAGCCTCTGTCGGCAGCGTGGACATCGCGGACAAAGCGGGAGCCGCGTGGAGCGCACAGGCCTCACGCGGCTCGCTCGCTTCGACAGCGGAAACCTCGAGACCCTCAAGCGTCTGGTGGAGCGAGGCACTGGCATGACCCTGCTCCCCGCCCTCGCCGCCGCCGCGCTCCCCACCGCGGCGCAGCGGCGCCTCGTCGTGCCGTTCCGTGAGCCGGCACCGAGCCGCACCGTCCGTCTCGTCCGGCGCCGCCGGCACCTGCGCGGGCATCTCATCCGCGCCTTCGCCGCCGTCGTCCGCGAGACGGCGGCGGCGATCCTCGCGCCTGCGCGGTGAGGAACGCGCTGGCGACGCTCACCCCTGCATCGCGCTCGGGTCCATCCAGAACACTTCCCAGTGGTGCCCGTCCAGATCGTAGAAGCTCCAGCCGTACATGAAGCCATGATCCTGTGGGTCCACGGCGTGCGCCCCGCCGGCGGCCACCGCCTTGTTCACCATCTCGTCCACCTCGGCGCGACTGCCCACGCTGAGTGCGAACAGCGCGTTGGTTTCCTGGCGCGAGTCGCCCACGGGCCGGCCGCTGAAGCCGGCGAAACGCGACTTGTCGAGCAACATGAAGTAG
>JBBQYZ010000094.1:0-8293 GCA_038208205.1 Gemmatimonadales bacterium
ATGCCCGCGACGAGGGCGCGCAGCTCACGCTTCCGGAGGTCGGTGAGGCCTGCCGGCTGGCGCACGACCGCGGGCGTCGCATCTACCTCACGCTGAACATTCTGATCAAGCCAGCCGAGCTCGCCGCCGCGCTCGTCTTCCTCGGCGACGCGATCGATCTTGGCGTCGACGCCGCCATCGTCCAGGACGTCGGGCTCGTACGCCTCATCCAGCGAGTCTATCCCGGTTTCGAGATCCATGGCTCGACGCAGCTGACCGTGCACGACGAGAGCGGAGCACGGGTGATGCGCGAGCTCGGCATCGAGCGGGTCGTGCTCGCGAGAGAGAATACCCTCGACGACATCCGAGCCATTCGCGCCGCGGTTCCCGAGCTCGGGCTCGAGACATTTATCCACGGCGCCCTCTGCATCTCCTACAGCGGGCAGTGCTTCATGTCGGGGATGATCTCCGAGCGAAGCGCCAACCGTGGCTCGTGCGCTCAATCGTGCCGCAAGGACTACGTCCTCACCGACGTGGAAAACGACGTTGAGCTCGACCGCGGGTTCCTGATCTCGGCCAAGGACCTCGCTGCCACGGACCACCTCGCGGCGATCGCCGAGGCCGGGGTGGGTTGTCTGAAAGTGGAGGGACGGAAGAAGCGACCGGAGTACGTGGCGACGGTCACGCACGGCTATCGCACCTTTCTCGACCGGATCTCCCAGGGTGAGCGGACCGCGCCGACCGTGGTCGATGTCGAGCCGCTCGTCCAGATCTTCAGCCGCGGCTTCACCGGCGGGATGTATGGCGGCCGGGCCGGCCGCGAGTACATCACCCGCTCGCACCCCGACAATCGCGGCGTCGAGCTGGGGACAGTGATTGCCCACCAGGGTCGTGAGCTCGTGGTGCAGCTTCGCGCGCCGCTGTTCAGCGGTGACGGCGTCGGCTTCGAGGCACCCGACGCGCGCGGCGGGGCGACCACCGGCTTCACCGTGACTGCGGTCCGGACGATCTCACGTTCCGGCGATCTCGTTCGCCAGGCCATCGCCCTCCCTCCGCGCATCGTGGTGGGCGACGGGTGGCGTGTTGTACGGTCGAGTGAGCTGGCCCTGCTGGAGCGGGCCCGCGCGAGCTATGCCTCGCTCCCAGCTGATCTTCGCGCCAGAAAGACCCGCCTCGATGCTCGGCTGTTCGGTGGCGCCGGCGGACCGCTCAAGGCGGTGTTTCAGGCCGACGGCGAGGTCGTCACGGTGCGCACGGAGATCAACCTGTCGCCCGCCTCGAAGCGCGCGCTCGACGGCGCCTCGCTGCGCGAGCAGCTCGGTCGTCTCGGCGAGACACCGTTCGCCCTTGCGGCCCTCGACATCGACGCGCTGGGGACGGATCTCTTTCTTCCCATCAGCGCGCTCAATCGCCTGCGGCAACAGGGAGTCGACGAGCTGCTGCAGCGTCGGGACTGGGTGCATCAGACCCGCACTGCCGAGCGCCGCGAGTCGATCGATCGTGCGCTCGTCATTCGCCATCTCGACGAGCCGTCGCTCATCGCGCTACCCGCGCCCATGACGGCGGTCTCCTTCCACCTCGTCGCGTCGGTGTTCACGCTCGACGACGCTCGGGTCGCAGCGTCGGCTGGTGCGACGACGGCGGTGCTCGATCCCTTCCTGCGACATCCACTTCCGCCGGTGACTCGCGTGCGGGCACTCGCCGAGGAGCTCCTCGCGCAGGGTGTCGAGCTGCGGCTACGCACGCCGAGCATCGTGCGGCCAGATGAGCGTCGCGTCCTTCAGAAGTGGCTCGACCTCGGCCTGCCGCTCGTGAGCGGCCACGTCGGGTTGCTGGCTGAGCTGGCACGTGAGGGACGTGATGTCATCGCTGACTATGCCGTGAACTGCTTCAACCAGCACACCGCGGCCGAGCTATTCCGGCTTGGTGCGCGCCGGGTCATGCTCTCACTCGAGCTCACCACCGACGAGCTGCTCGAGGTCGCGGCGCCGTGGGAGGGTGCAGGATTCGACGTGTTCCTCTACGGCCGCCCGGAGGGGATGACGATCGAGCACTGCGTGCTCTCGGCCGCCTTCGACCGCACGCCGACCACCTGTCGCGATCTCTGCGTGCAGAAGCACACCAACGTCCAGCTCACCGACCCGTCGGGCTACAGCTTCGCTGTCGCCACCGACTCGGCGTGCCGCAATCGCCTCCTGCATTCGCGTCCAGTGGAGGGTGGGGAATATCTCCCACGCCTGTGGCGCGGCGGGCTGCGGAACTTCCACCTGGTGTTCAACGTCGTGGGCGATCCGGTGGCGCAGGTGGTCTCGGGCTATCGCGCCATGCTGGACGATCTCGCGGGTGGCGGGCGTGCCCCGGTGAATGGGGTGCGAGCCGCGCTGCGCGGCGCTTTCACCCGTGGGCACTTCGCGCGTGCAGTCTGATGCGCTGGTGCGCCGCACTGCGGTGATGCGCGCGCCCGACGGACGTGCGAGGGTGCGCACATGATGCGCCGTTCGCCCGACGCCACAGCGCGTCCCACGCTCGATCAGGCGCGGGCGGTGCTTCGCGCCCGCTTCGGCTTCCAGGAGTTCCGTCCGGGACAGGAGCGCGCCGTCGAGAGCGTGCTCGCCGGCCGGGACACGCTGGTCGTGCTGCCCACCGGCGGCGGCAAATCCGTCTGCTACCAGGTACCGGCGCTTCTCCTGCCTGGTATCACCGTCGTGGTGAGCCCGCTCATCTCGCTGATGAAGGACCAGGTCGACGCGCTCACGGCGCGCGGCATCCCGGCCACCTTCGTCAACAGCACGCTCACCAGCGGCGAGGTCGTCGAGCGGATGAATCGTGTGGCACGGGGCGAGGTGAAGATGCTGTACGTTGCCCCCGAGCGCTTCGACGTGGGGACGGCGGCGGAGCGGCTGCGCGACGTCGGGGTGGCGCTCCTCGCGGTGGACGAGGCGCATTGCATCAGCGAGTGGGGGCACGACTTCCGCCCCAGCTATCTGCGTGTGGCGCAGGTGCGCGAGAAGCTCGGGTGGCCTCCCGCGGTCGCGCTCACGGCCACGGCGACCCAGCACGTCCGGGGAGACATCGTGCGCCAGCTCCGTCTGGAGAGCGCCGAGACGATCATCACCGGGTTCGACCGACAGAATCTTCGCTATCACGTGATCCCCACGCGGACCGATGCCGAGAAGGACGCCGCCCTGATCGACGTGCTCGAGCGGCACGACGGGGTCGCGATCGTCTACGCGTCCACGCGGCGCAGTGTGGAGAAGGTGACGCGCACGTTGGAGAATGCCGGCGTCACCGCGGCCGCGTACCACGCCGGCCTCGACGACGCGCACCGTCACGACGTGCAGGAAGCGTTCATGAAGGAGTCGGTGCGCGCGATCGTGGCGACGAATGCATTCGGCATGGGAATCGACAAGTCGAACGTGCGCGTCGTGATCCATCACGCCATGCCCGGCACGCTCGAGGCGTACTATCAGGAAGCCGGGAGAGCTGGCCGCGACGGCAGGCCGGCCGACGTCTTTCTGTTGCACGGCTTTCCCGATCGGTTCACCCACGAGTTCTTCATCAAGGGCGCGTACCCGGACCGACAGACCGTCGAGCGCGTGTACGAACGGGTGCGTGGCAGGGCGGATCATACCGGCGCGGTGCTGCTCGAACCAGGCGAGATCGCCGGCGCGCTGCCGGGCAAGGTAAGTGACCGCGAGGTGGAGTCGTCGCTGCGGTTGCTCATCCAGGTCGGTGCGATTCGCTCGGATCCGGAGAGCGGCGGACGGGTGTTCGTGCGGCTACTGGCGACGGCGGATCGCATCAAGCGCGAGAAGACCGGCGACGCGACGCACATTGGACTGCTGCGCGCGCTCTGGCGCGCGGCAGGCGATGCGCTGTACGAGGGCGCGCAGGTCGACCTCGACGGACTGCCGTCCAGCTTCGGAGGCTCCGTCGGCGCCATGCCGATCCTGGAGGTGCTCGAGCGGTCGCAGTTCCTGGAGTGGCACCGCCTCGGCGGAGGCGATCGGATCACCAATCCGAAACGTCCGCTGTCCGGCTATCCGCTCGACTGGGCGGCGCTCGACCGCCGCCGCAAGGCCGAGATGCAGAAGCTGGAGGCGGTGCAGCAGTACGCGTATGCAACGGGCTGCCGCCGTGGCTTCGTCCTGCGCTATTTCGGCGACCCGGCGGCGGGACGCGACTGTGGCGGCTGCGACAACTGCCTGGGGACGCACGACGCATCGCGGCGTCAGAAGGCCGCGCCCGTACTCAGGCCGGGTGAGAAGAAGCGCGCGCGGACCGCAACCGCTGCAACCGCGCGCGCGGAGGCCGCCGAGCTCATAGCCAGTCCGGCGGACGCGCAGCTGCTGGAACAGCTCCGCACGCTCCGAACGAGCATCGCCCGCGAGGAGCAGGTGCCGGCGTACGTCGTGTTCGCCGATCGCACGCTGCTCGAGATGGCGGTCCGGCGCCCGAAGTCTCCGTACACACTGGGCGACATTCGCGGCGTGGGACCGATGAAGATCGAAAAGTACGGCGAGCGTTTCCTCTCGCTCCTTCGCTCCGCCGACGAAACCGAGGCCGCCTAGACCAACACATGGACGATTCGCTCTACTTTTCCGAGCAGCACCTCGCGGTGCGCGAGATGGTTCGCCAGTTCGCGCGCGACGAGGTCGCGCCCGTCGCCCGACAGTTCGACGCCGATTCCACCTTTCCCTGGGAGAACGTGAAGAAGATGGGAGAGTTGGGGCTCCTCGGCGTGCCCTGGGTCGAGGAGCTCGGCGGCGCCGGGCTGGACCTGCTCAGCTACATGATCACCATCGAGGAGCTGGCCAAGGTCGACGCGTCCACCGGGCTCACGGTCTCGGCCCACACCACCCTCGGCACATCGCCGATCGTGCACTTCGGCACCGATGCTCAGCGCGCGCGCTACGTGCCGCTGCTGGCGAGCGGGCGGGTGTTGGGAGGCTTCGGCCTCACCGAGCCCGATGCCGGCTCGGACGCCGGCGGGACCCGCACCACTGCCGTGCGCCGCGATGGCCACTACGTCCTGAATGGCTCGAAGCGGTTCATCACCCACGGCAGCGTGGGGGAGATCTTCATCGTGACCGCGGTGACCGATCCATCCAGGGGAACGAAGGGCATCAGCTCATTCATCGTGACGAAGCCCACGTCGGACATGGCCACGGTGAAGGAGCTGGGCATCGGGCACGACGACTCGTTGCCGGCGATGAAGGGTTTCCGCGCCGGCAAGAAGGAGGACAAGCTCGGCTGGCGAGCATCGGACACCGCGGAGCTCATCTTCGAGGACGTCGAAGTGCCGGCGGAGAACCTGCTGGGTCAGGAAGGGCAGGGGTTCGTCAACTTCATGCGCACCCTGGATTCCGGGCGCATCGGCATCGCGGCCCTCTCGCTCGGCATCGCCGAGGGCGCGTACGAAGAGGCCGTGAAGTATGCGGCGACGCGACGACAGTTCGGCAAGGCGATCGTCGAGTTCCAGGGGATCTCGTTCCAGCTCTCCGACATGGCCACCGAGATCGAGGCGGGCCGGCACCTCATGTTTCACGCCGCGTGGCTGGCGCAGCACGGCAAGCCGTTCAGCAAGGAGGCAGCGATGGCGAAGCTCTTCTGTTCGGAGCTCGCGATGCGAGCGACCACCAAGGCGGTGCAGGTGTTCGGCGGGTACGGGTACACCAAGGACTATCCCGTCGAGCGCATGATGCGCGACGCGAAGATCTGCGAGATCGGCGAGGGCACCTCCGAGATCCAGCGCATGGTCATCGCGCGCCACATCCTCAAGGAGCTCGCGGGCTGAGCGCGTTGCGCTCTCCGTCGGCGGGCGTTAGCTATTCTGCAGTGATCGTTACTCTAGATTTTTCCAATCCGGCGCCGCGCGGCGACTCGCGCGTCGGTCGGATCGTATCGCGCGCGGGCACGGTCGAGGCGGTTTTCGGCCGGGTCGGCGCGCTCGTCGCATCTGCCTTGCGTTCCCGCCACCTCACGGGAGATCGCACGCTTGTCCGACTCATGGCGGCGCTCGTCGCCCGCGTGCTCGCGCCAGTTCGGCGTCGGGCTCGTCGGGTGCGCGGGATCGTCGGCCCGGACGGAGCGTGGACGATCACACGGCATGGCGCGGCGCCGCATCCCCTTTCGGCCCCCTCGCACGCCAGCTGGCGTAGGCGGGCCGCCCAACCCCTGTCCATCCGCGCCGCGGCTTCCGAGACGCCGGCTGCCCGAGCGCGCGCGGTCCACGATGAAACGAGAGATCCTGATCAACGCGAACCCGCGCGAGACGCGGGTCGCCATCCTCGAGGACGACGAGCTCGTTGAGCTGCTGGTCGACCGACCCGAGGCACGTCGCATGGTCGGCGATATCTACCTCGGAAAAGTCGACGCGGTGCTCCCTGGCCTGCAGGCCGCCTTCGTCGACATTGGCACCGAGAAGAGCGCCTTCCTGCATTCGTCCGATCTCGTCTACCCCGACAGCGGAGACGACGACGAGGACGACGACGGCGAGGAGAGCTTCCGCGAGCCCGGCCGGAACGAGAAGGACATCCCCCAGATCCAGGACGTGCTGAAGCGCGGCCAGGAGCTGCTCGTCCAGGTCAGCAAGGAGCCCATCTCCACCAAGGGGCCGCGGGTCACGGCGCAAGTCTCGATGGCCGGTCGCTTCCTCGTCTACATGCCCTTCGCCTCGCGCGTCGGGGTCAGCCGGAAGATCGGCGACCGCGACGAGCGGAAGCGACTCCGCGCCCTCGTGGAAGCGATGCTGCCCGAGGATTCGGGGGGCGTGATCGTGCGAACCGTCGGCGAGGACGTCACCCCCGACACGATCGAGCGCGAGCTCCAGTCGCTGATGAACGGCTGGAAGCGGATCAGGAAGAAGACCCACTTCGTTCGTCCTCCCTCGCTCGTGCATCGGGAGACCTCGCTCACGCGCGGCCTGATCCGCGACATCTTCAGCGACAAGGTCGAGCGCGTCACCGTCGACTCGAAGCAGGTCTACAACGAGATCAGCGAGTACCTCAAGGGGATCGCGCCGGACCTGATGGACCGGATCATCCTGTACGAGGAGACGACGCCGATCTTCGACAAGGCCGAGATCGAGCCGGAGATCCGCGACCTCTTCAAGCGGCGATGCGATCTGCCCTCCGGCGGCTACCTCATCATCGAGCCCACGGAGGCGCTGATCTCGATCGACGTCAACTCGGGTCGCTTCGTGGGCAAGAAGGACCCGGAGAAGACCAGCCTCAAGACCAACATGGAGGCGGCATGCGAGATCGCCCGGCAGCTCCGGTTGCGAGACGTGGGCGGCATCATCGTCTGCGACTTCATCGACATGGACACCAAGTCGAACCGAGAGAAGGTGCTCCAGGAGCTGCGGACCCATCTCGGTCGGGACCGGGCGCGGACCAAGGCGTTTGCCGTGTCGGACCTGGGACTGATCGAGATGACGCGGCAGCGGGTGCGGCAGAGTCACCTGCAGAGCATGACCGAGGCATGTCCTACCTGCGGTGGGTCCGGACACGTGTTCACCGCCGAGACCATCCTGCGGCGCATGGAGCGGAGCGTGAAGCGGATGGGCATCGAGGGAAAGCGCGACCCGCTGCTCGTGAAGCTGCACCCCGACGTGGCGATGTTCGCGATGGAGAACGAATCCGACCTGATGCGAAAGCTGGAGAAAGCGGTCGGCTTTGCGCTCGAGCTGCGCGACGATCCGCTGCTTCGCCCCGATGAATTCAAGCTGGTGGTCAAGAGCGCGGGGCGGGACGTGACGCAGCAGTACGCGGTGGCGTGAGGAGGGAGGTGCGCAGGTCGGTAGGTCCGGACCTACGGACATGCCCACGCACCCACCTACGCCCTGATTGACAGCTAACCCAGTCCCGTTTAACTTCTTAGGCTCTACGCCACACGCTCACGAGCCATACTCATGTCCTACGCAATCATCCGGACCGGCGGCAAGCAGTTTCGTGTCGAATCGGGCAAGAAATACCGCATCCCGTCCATCGTGGGCGAGGCGGGCGGGTCGATCGAGTTCAACGACGTGCTCCTCGGCAGCGATGGAACGAACGTCAAGACCGGCGTCCCGACGCTTTCCGGCGCCAAGGTCACGGGTGAGATCGTGAAGCACGGCCGTGGCGACAAGATCATCGTCTTCAAGATGAAGCGCCGAAAGAATTACGCCAAGAAGCAGGGACACCGGCAGGGCTTCACGGAAGTGAAGATCAACGACATCACTCTCGGTTGACGCGAGGATACCATGGCTCATAAAAAGGGCGTTGGCTCGTCGCGCAACGGACGCGACAGCAACCCGAAGTTCCGCGGCGTGAAG
>JBBQYZ010000095.1:0-8291 GCA_038208205.1 Gemmatimonadales bacterium
GCTGCCAGTGAGTGTGTGCAGCTGGTCGGCCATCCGGTCGATCCGGGCGGCCGACGAATCGCTGGCCTGGATCCGCAACAGGATGTGATGGAGACTCAGCGTGTCACCGTTACGCGAGTCCATCCTGATGAGGTGGTAGCCGAACGGCGACAGCACCGGTTGCGACAGCTCACCGGGGCGAAGGGCAAACGCCGCCTGCTCGAAGGCGGGTACTGTTGCGCCCTTGGTGATCTTGCCCAGGTCGCCGCCCCGCGATGCCGAGACGCTGTCAGTCGACTCCCGCTCGGCCACCGTCTCGAACTTGGCACCGCCGGCGATCTCGGCGCGGAGCAGTGCGGCGCGCGCGCGAACGGCGGCGCTGTCCGCCGCCGAAACGAGTCGCGGGATGTAGATCACGCTCAGCGCGGCGCGCGCGGGCCGGTCGAACTCCGCCTTGTGCGCCTCGTAATACTTGCGCAGGTCGCTCTCGGCGATGTTCGAGTCGGCGGCACTCGGCTTGGGGCGGAATGCCACGAAGCTGATCGCTGCGCTGTCGCTGGCGTCCTGCCAGGAGCGCCACAGCTCGGCGTCGGTTACGAAGAGGCCGCTCGTCACCTGCTCGAACAGCTTGCTCTTGGGGATCTCGGTGCGGAAATACTGCTCCAGCGCAACGAGAAGACCCGACTGCCGGGCCTGCGAGCTCGCGAGCAGGCGCTGGTATTTCGTCGGATCGAACTGCCCCTCGGTCTGGAGGTCGGGGGCTGTCTGCACCCAACGCGGCGGCGCGAAGCGCGCGTAGTCACGCAGCTCCTCGTCGGACACACCGATGCCGCGCCGGCGGTACTCCTGCGCGAGCAGGATCTCCGCCACCATCTCGTCGAACGCCTGGTTCTCGATCCGGTTGCTCTCATCCTGCGTCAGCGTCCGTCCGGACTGCTGCTGTTCCTGCTGCACCAGCTGCTGCGACCGGCGCTGCCAGTCCGTATAGAGGATGTCGGTGCCATTCACCTTCGCGACGGCGGTCGTCGGCGTGACGGCGCCGCGGCCGATCAAGCCAGAGGTCTCCGTGAACAGGAACACTCCGACGAAGGCGAGCAGGAGGATCCAGAAGATGTACTTCGCGGAGCTCCGCATGGTTTGGAGCACGAGGCAGGACTCCTTCGATGTGCTGAAAAGGGGAGGGAAGGGAAGCTGAAAAAGGTACCGGGCGAAGAGGGCTAAAATCAAGTGACGATGGCACTTCTGATTGACTTGTCCTCCGTGTACCGTATCTTGTTCCGCTTCCTCCCACCGCCGCCTGCGCGCCGCCACCGAGGCACTGATGGCCAGCTCCGCCCGCATCGACGAGCTCCGCAAAAAATTCGACGAGAATCCGCGGCGGTATTTCGCGCCGCTCGCCAACGAGTTCCGAAAGGCGGGCGAGACGGAGCAGGCGATCATGATCTGCGAGGAGTTTCTGCCGCAGCAGCCCGGACACATGAGCGGGCACATCGTCTATGGCCAGGCGCTGTACGAAGTCGGGCGCCTCGAGGAGTCGCGGACCGTCTTCGAGACCGCACTCACGCTCGATCCGGAGAACTTGATCGCGTTGCGGCACCTCGGTGACATCTCACGCAGCCAGGGTGACAGCCTCAGCGCGCGTCGCTGGTACGACCGCGTGCTGGAGGCCGACCCTCGCAATGACGAGATCCAGCAGCTCATCGGTTCTCTGACGGAAGTGCACTCGCCGGCGCAGGATGCCGAGCCCGAGGGCACCCGACCCGAGATAGCACGGCCGAGCGCGTCTGCGCTGCCCGGCTTCACACCGGCCATGCCGCGTGCTGAACTGGCGCAGTCCGTGATTCCGGCAGCGATGCCGACCGATCTGCCGACTGTCCTGCCGACCGACGTGCCGATGGCCGCGGAGGCCCCCTCCGATCGATCGCCAGCTGACGAGGGGCGCGCTCCGGATCACGCACTGATGGACATGGAGATCGACGATGCGTATACCGGTGCCGACCCCGCACCTCACGCGGCGCCGACACCCGCCATGGCCGACGGATTCGAGTCGAGCGAGTTTACCCCGCCTGCCGCGGGAGCGCCGGCGTCGCCCCTGCTGCTCGACGGCACCATCGAGGCGGGGGAGTTCACCGCACCCAGCAGCTCGATCGCCCCGCTCGATGGGCTGGAGGATCCCTACCTGCCGCATACGAGTGGATCTTCCATCAGCGCGCCGAGCCCACGCGCCGGGGACGAGGTTGCCACGCGGAGCGCGCCACCGCTCGACCTCGACGACGAGATGATCCTGTCGTCGCGCCAGCGCGAGGTCGAACCGTCGATCACGGCGCGGGGCCCTTCACCGAGAGGTGAGATCGAGCAGAGCGCAGACGCGCCGGCGGGCTCGCTCATCGGGAGCGAGTCCACGTCGCCGATAGGCGCTGCATCGTCGTTCGCGTCGCCGGTCGAGGACCTGCTCGACCTACCGCTCGAGCTTCCGCCGTCGGTGATCGCAGCGGAAGCGGAGCTGATCGACGCGCGCACGGAGGCAGCGGGAGCACCGGTCGCGCCGCCGCCGAGTGGCGGCGATCTCGACGAGCCATCTAGCTCGCGCGTGGCGGCTGCCCCGTTCGTCACCGAGACGATGGCCGAGCTGTATCTCAAGCAGGGGTTCCGCGTGCAGGCGCTCGACGTGTACCGCCAGCTCGCTGCCGCGAGTCCTCGCGACGCGAGGCTTCGCCAGCGCGTTGCGGACCTCGAGACCGACGCTCTTCCCGTTTCCACCGCCGCGTTCACGACTCCCCTCGGCGCTACTCCCGCTCAGGCACTCGGCGCTACGCCCGCTCAGGCATCGGAGCCGGAGGCAGGACCCAGCGTGCGGGAATTCTTTGCGCGGCTCGCGAACCGCCGCGCCGCGACAACGGCTGCGTCATCTGCACCGCCCACCAACGATGACTTCGCGCAGTTCGAGGCCATTCCGTCCACACCGGCGCCGGCTCCCGCCGCGGTCGGCGAGCAGAATGGTGCGGCTACCCCGCCGGTCGATGCGCAGTCCGCACGCGTGACGCCCTCGTCCTCCGTGCCAGCGTCGGCGCGGTCGGTCACCCCGGCCAAGGGAGGCTCGATCGACGCACTGTTCGGGTCGCGGCCTCAGGGCGGCACGGAGGATTCGGCCGCCTCCGCGTTGGCCCAGGCGTTCGGCGGGGCGGCGGAAATCCCGCTGATCAGCGGTCGTCCGGCCCGCGCGGCCGCCGGCGAGCTCTCCCTCGACAGCGTGTTTCGCGATGCCCCGGCACGCGCGTCGCGCTCGGCGCAGAACTTCTCCTTCGACCAGTTCTTCTCGGAATCGGCGACGGGCGATAGCACGCCCCCCGGCCCAGCACATTCTGCGTCCGAGGGCCACGGCACGGCCGAGCCGCCGGAGCGCAGCCCGGAGGACATCGAGCAGTTCAACTCGTGGTTGCAGGGGCTCAAGCAGCGGTGAGGATCGCCGTTCTCAACGGTCCCAACCTCAACTTGCTCGGCACGCGCGAGCCCGACCTGTACGGGCACACGACCCTTGCCGACGTGGAGCGACGACTCACCGAGATCGGGCGCGAGCTGGAGGTGGAGATCGAATGCTCGCAGTGCAATGGCGAGGGCGCCCTCGTCGACCTCGTGCACTCGCTCCGCGGCCGCGCGCACGGGGCGGTGGTGAACGCGGGCGCGTACTCCCACACCAGCCTGGCGCTCCGCGACGCGCTCGTGGGTGTGTCGTTGCCCTTCGTGGAGGTGCACGTCACGAACGTGTACGCGCGGGAGCCAGAGCGTCGCCACTCGATGCTCGCGCCCGCCGCGGTGGGCCTGGTCGTCGGCCTCGGCACGCAGGGATACGAGCTCGCGCTGCGAGGTCTGGTCACGACACTCCGCGCGCGCGGAGTCGCCGCGTGATCGATCTTCGTCCTCATCGCCTCGCGGCGCTCGTCGACGGCCTTACCGTCGCGCACCTCGACGGGCTGGTGCTCACCGGGCTCTCCAACATTCGGTATCTCACCGGCTTCTCCGGCTCGAGTGCCCTGTTGGTCGTCACGCCGCGCGACGTCGTCCTCATCACGGATTTTCGCTACCAGACGCAGGTGGCGGACGAGGTGGGCGGGCTCGCGCGGGTGTCGATCGAGGCCGCCAGCCTCTGGACCGGGCTCTGGCAGCAGCTCGCGTCGATGTCGGTGAAGGTGCTCGGCTTCGAGACGGCGCACATCCAGCACCGCGACTTCCAGCGACTCGTCGAGGCAGGCGCGCGGTGGCAGTGGCGTCCCACGATGGACCTGGTAGAGACCCTGCGCGAGCGAAAGGACGGCAGCGAGATCGAGCGCATCCAGGAGGCGGCGGGGATTGCGACGCGAGCGCTCGGGCGCACGTTGCCGCAGGTGCGTGCCGGGATGACCGAGCTTGCAGTGGCCGGCGTGCTCGAGAAGGCGCTCCGCGACGAGGGCAGCGAGGGTTTTCCCTTTCCCTCGATCGTGGCGAGCGGCCCGCGCTCGGCGCTGCCGCACGCCCACTCGTCCACGCGCGCCATCGAGGCCGGGGATTTTCTGCTGTTGGACTTCGGCGCTGTCGTTGGCGGGTACTGCTCGGACGTGACGCGCACCGTGGTCGTCGGCCGGGCGAGCGATGAGCAGCGGGCTGTCTACGAAGTCGTGCGCGCGGCGAACGAGCGCGCGGCGCGCGGCGTGACCGCCGGTATGACCGGTCGGGATGCCGACGCCATCGCTCGACAGTACATTGAGCGGGCCGGATACGGCGAGCAGTTCGGCCACAGCCTGGGCCACGGCCTCGGCCTCGAGGTGCACGAAGCGCCGAGGCTGGCGCGCACGGCGGAGAATGCCCTGCCGGAGGGAGCAGTGGTGACGATCGAACCGGGGATCTATCGTCCGGGTTGGGGCGGCGTGCGCATCGAGGACGACGTGGTGCTCGGGCCCGAAGGACCGCACATTCTCACGGAGTTCCCGCGCGAGCTCCTGGAGCTCGGCTGAGTGCCACGACACGAGTCGGGGCGCGACATTCCCATTGAGCCTATGATCGACCTACGCTACGTCAAGAAGCTCATCGACATCCTCGACGAATCGACGGTGGACTCGATCGAGATCTCGTCCGACAAGGGGATGAAGATCCGCATCTCGAAGAGCCCGACTGGGCGCGGCGTGATGCAGGTCGCGCCTCAGCCGTTGATGGCGCCCATCATGCCCGCGCCGCTCGCTCTCGGCACCGGCCAACCGACGCCGGGTAATGGCGTCGCCTCGATCGAAGAGCTGCCGAAGACCGAGAGCAGGAGCGCCGGGGCGGAGGTCAAGTCGCCGATGGTCGGCACCTACTACGGTGCGCCCGAGCCGGGCGCCAAGCCGTATGTCGCCGTCGGGACGCGCGTCTCGAAGGGTCAGATCCTGTGCATCATCGAGGCGATGAAGATCATGAACGAGATCGAGTCCGAGATGTCCGGCGTGGTGCGCGAGGTTTTCGCCTCGGACGCGCAGCCGGTCGAGTACGGCCAGACGCTTTTCCGCATCGATCCGAATGGCTAAGCCGGCGTCGCCGTCCGCACCCGCGGTCCCCGGCGGCTCGAGCGCCGGCGGCACGTTCAACTTCAAGGAAGTGCTGCAACAGCTGGTGCAGCGCAACGCCTCGGATCTGCATCTCAAGGTGGGCCGTCCTCCCACACTGCGCCTTCACGGCGAGCTCGTGCCGCTCGATCAGGCGGCGCTCAAGCCCGAGGACCTCAAGGCCCTCGCCGAACAGCTGATGACGCCGCGGCAGGTGAAGGAGTTCACCGAGAACAAGGAGTGCGACTTCGCGATCGGCGTGCCGGGCATCGGGCGATTCCGTTGCAACGTGTACCAGCAGCGCGGATCGCTCTGCTACGCGATGCGGTCGATCCCGTACCAGGCCAAGACGCTCGAGGAGCTGAACCTCCCGCCCGTGCTCGCCGAGATCGCGATGCGCCCGCGCGGTCTGGTGCTCGTCACGGGCATCACCGGGTCGGGCAAGAGCACTGCCCTCGCCGCGATGATCCAGTATCTGAACGAGCACCGGAAGGCGAACGTCATCACGATCGAGGATCCGATCGAGTTCCTGCACCGCGACATCAACTGCAACATCAACCAGCGCGAGGTCGGCACCGACACGTCGACGTTTGCCCAGGCCCTGCGGCGCGTGCTGCGCCAGGACCCGGACGTGATCCTGATCGGCGAGATCCGCGACCTCGAGACGCTCGACACTGCGCTCAAGGCAGCCGACACGGGACACCTGGTGTTCAGCACCCTGCATACCACGGACGCCACGCAGACGATCAATCGGGTGCTCTCGTTCTATCCGCCGCACCAGCAGGCCGAGGTGCGCTACTCGCTCGCGAGCGCGCTGCAGGCCGTCGTCTCGCTGCGACTCGTTCCGCGGGCCGACAAGCCGGGTCGGGTTCCCGCCTGCGAGGTGCTGATCAACACGCCGACGGTGCGTGACCAGATCCGCGACATGGACAAGACGCTCAACATTCCCGACCTGATCAAGGAAGGGACAGTGCAGTACGGGATGCAGAGCTTCGACCAGGCGCTGATGCGCTACTACTCGCAGGGCGTCATCTCGTACGACAGCGCTGTGTTCTACGCGACGAGCCCCAGCGAGTTCGCGCTCCGTGTCCAGGGCGTGGCCGGCACCAGCGACGCCAGTTGGGCCGGATTCGAGACCGACTCCACCGGCTGAGCGCGAGACCATGTTCAAGAAAGTCCTGATCGCGAATCGCGGCGAGATCGCGCTACGCGTCATCCGCGCCTGCCGCGAGCTCGGCGTGCAGACCGTCGCCGTCTTCTCCGAGGCCGATCGCGAGTCGCTGCACGTCCGATTTGCCGACGACGACGTCTGCATCGGCCCGGCGCCGGCGCGCGACTCGTACCTCAAGATCCCCCGCCTGATCGCCGCCGCCGAGATCACGGGCGCCGACGCCATTCATCCCGGCTACGGCTTCCTCGCCGAGAACGCGGAGTTCGCCGAGATCGTCACGGCGAGCAACATCGCCTTCATCGGACCGACCGCTGAGCAGATCCGGGTCATGGGCGACAAGGCGGCGGCGCGCAAGGCGATGACCGCGGTCGGCGTGCCGATCGTTCCCGGTACGCCGGGTCCCGTGGAGGACGTGGACGAGGCGCTCGACTTCGCGCGGACGATCGGCTTTCCCGTGATCATCAAGGCCGCGGCGGGTGGTGGCGGCAAGGGCATGCGCGTCGCGAAGGACGCCGACGACTTCGCGCGCTCTTTCCAGCTTGCGCGCAGCGAGGCACTCTCGGCGTTCGGCAACGGAGACGTCTACGTCGAGAAGTACCTGATGCGCCCCAGGCACATCGAGTTCCAGATCATGGGTGACAAGTTCGGCAACGTCATCCACCTGGGGGAGCGCGACTGCTCGGTGCAGCGCCGGCACCAGAAGCTGATCGAGGAGGCGCCGAGTCCCGCGATGACACCGGATCTCCGGCAGCGGATGGGCGACGCCGCCGTCGCCGGTGCCAAGGCGATCAACTACGTGGGCGCCGGCACCATCGAGATGCTGCTCGACGAGGACGGGTCGTTCTACTTCATGGAGATGAACACCCGGATCCAGGTCGAGCACCCGGTGACCGAGATGATCACGGGGGTGGACCTCGTGAAGGAGCAGATCCGCGTCGCCGCCGGCGAGCGGCTCAGCATCCTGGTCCTGCCTCCGCTGCGCGGGCACGTGATCGAGTGCCGCGTGAACGCCGAGGACCCCAACCGCAACTTCCAGCCGTCGCCCGGGAAGATCCACACGTATCACCCGCCGGGCGGCAATGGCGTCCGCATCGACTCGCACGTCTATGCGGGTTACAGTGTTCCGCCCTACTACGACTCGATGATCGCCAAGGTCATCTGTCAGGGGAAAGATCGGCCGGAGGCGCTGGCCAAGATGCGGCTGGCGCTGGAGACGTTCATCATCGAAGGGCCGATGACGACCATTCCCTTCCTCGCGCGCGTGATGCAGAACCCGCGGTTCCAGAGCGGCGACGTGGACACGAAGTTCCTGGAGCGCGAGCCGGATCTGATGAAGGAGCCCGGATAAAACGTGCGCATCGACGTGCTGTACGGCGTCCAGCAGCTCACCCCGCAGGACGTTCAGGGCCGGGTGGTGGCCATGGTGGACGTGTTGCGGGCATCGACCACGATCGCGACCGCGCTCGCTCACGGCGCGCGGGCGGTCATCCCGTTCGAGAGCTCGGAGGACGCCGTCACGCGCTCCAAGCAGCTCGAGCGCGGTGCCTTCCGGCTGGCGGGCGAGCGGCGGATGCTCAAGATGGAAGGGT
>JBBQYZ010000096.1:0-8283 GCA_038208205.1 Gemmatimonadales bacterium
TCATCACGCGCGAGCAGCTGGAGCTGGCGCTGCAGGAACAGCGGCAGAACGGCACGCGGGTCGGCTACAATCTCGTGAAGCTCGGCTTCATCGCCGAAACCGAGCTCACCAAGATGCTCGCGCGCCAGTACAAGATGCCGGCGGTGGACCTGACGCGTTTCGAGGTGGACCCGCGAATCGCGAAGCTGATTCCCGCCGACCTCGCGATCAAGCATCTCGTCCTCCCCCTCAAGCGCGACGGCCGCACGCTGACGGTCGCGATGGCGGACCCCACGAACCTGGGCGTCCTCGAAGACCTCAAGTTCATCACGCGCTACGACATCTTCCCCGTGATCGGGGGAGAGTTCACGCTCAAGAGCGCGATCGAGAAGCTGTACGAGAACGCCGCCGAAGCGCAGGTCGCCGACCTGTTGTCGGTCATCGACGACATGGAAGGCGACGTCGAGGTCGTGGAGGAGAAGGAGGAGGACGTCACCGCCGCGGCGCTCAACGCCGCGATGGAAGACGCGCCCGTCGTGAAGCTGATCAACGCGATCCTCACGGACGCGGTGAAGCGTGGCGCCTCCGACATCCACTTCGAGTGCTTCGAGCACGACATCCGCGTGCGCTATCGCGTGGACGGTGCGCTCCAGGAAGTGATGAAGCCGCCGATGAAGCTCAAGTCGGCGCTCATCTCGCGGTTCAAGATCATGGCGCAGCTCAACATCGCCGAGCGCCGCGTGCCGCAGGACGGCCGCATCAAGCTGAAGATGGGGAACAAGGTCATCGACTACCGCGTGTCGACCCTTCCCACGCTGTTCGGCGAGAAGATCGTGCTCCGAATCCTCGACAAGGGCAACCTGACCCTCGACCTCGAGAAGTTCGGCATCGAGCCCAAGGCGGAAAAGGACCTCATGGAGGCGGTCTCCAATCCCTACGGCATGGTGCTCGTCACCGGCCCCACGGGGTCGGGCAAGACGACCACCCTGTACTCCGCGCTCTCCAAGGTCAACAACATCGACGTCAACATCATGACCGCGGAGGACCCCGTGGAGTACAACCTCTACGGCGTCAACCAGGTGCTCGTGCGGACCGAGATCGGGATGACCTTTGCCGCAGCGCTCAAGGCGTTCCTGCGGCAGGACCCCAACATCATCATGGTCGGCGAGATCCGCGACCTCGAGACGGGCGGCATCGCCATCAAGGCGGCGCTCACCGGGCACATGGTGCTGTCTACGCTCCACACCAACTCGGCGCCCGAGACCGTAACCCGCCTCATGGACATGGGGCTCGAGCCCTTCAACGTCGCGTCGGCGCTCAACCTCGTGCTCGCGCAGCGGCTGCTGCGCCGCGTCTGCTCCAACTGCAAGACGCGCTACGAGCCCACCGACATCGAGTTCGACGTCGCCAAGGTGACGCGCAACACGACGCTGCGGGAGCTCCGCTTCACGGCGGAAACGATCGAGAACGCGAAGGCGCGCGCGACCAAGGAAGCAGCGCCCTTTCTCCAGAGCTGCACCGTCGACACCCCCGTCTCGGCACTTCCGTACTTCAAGGGCACGGGCTGCGACGCCTGCGCGGGCACCGGGATGAAGGGGCGGCAGGGCGTTTACGAGGTCATGCCGATGAGTCCCAACCTGCGAAAGCTCATCCTCCAGAACGTCGGCGCCGCCGAGATTCGGGACGCGGCGGTCGACGAGGGGATGCTCACGCTGCGCATGGACGGCTGGATGAAGGTGATGAAGGGAATCACGACGCTGGAGCAGGTGGTTCGGGAGACGACCGCGTGACCGCGCTGTTCCTCTTGCCGGGCTGAATCGTCCTACCCTCGCCGGCACTGTCGTGCCCGCTACACCTCCTGCGGCCCCCTTCCGGTGCGCCGCCCGGTAATCCGCAGCCCCGCCCATGACCGCACCCGCCGTAGTCGCCTCCAGCGTCAACCTGCGCGTCCTCCTCGAGGAGATGATCGAGCGGGACGCGTCCGACCTGCACATCACCGCCGGCGAGAAGCCGAAGATGCGCATCGATGGCGAGATCCACAGCTCGCGCCTCGAGTTCGTGATGACGCCGAAGGACACGATGCAGCTCGCGTACTCGGTGCTGACGGAAAATCAGAAGAAGCGCTTCGAGATGGAGGACGAGCTGGACTTCTCGTTCGGCATCCAGAACCTCGCGCGCTTTCGCGGCAACTGCTTCAAGCAGCGCGGCTGCGTCTCCATGGTCATCCGGCAGATCCCCTTCTCGATCAAGACCTTCGACGACCTGAATCTTCCCGACGTGATCCGGAAGATGGCCGAGCGCCCGCGCGGGCTCGTGCTCGTGACCGGTCCGACCGGATCGGGCAAGTCGACCACCCTCGCCGCGATGATCGACAAGATCAACAAGGAGCGGAAAGGGCACATCATCACGGTCGAAGACCCGATCGAGTTCATTCACCGCCACCAGGGCTGCATCGTCAACCAGCGCGAGGTGGGGACCGACACCAAGAGCTTCCAGGCGTCGCTCAAGTACGCGCTGCGCCAGGATCCCGACGTCATCCTGATCGGCGAGATGCGCGACCTCGAGACGATCCAGGCGGCGCTGACGATCTCCGAGACCGGCCACCTCGCTTTCGCGACGCTGCACACCAACAGTGCGGCCGAGGCGATCAACCGCATCATCGACGTCTTCCCGAGTCACCAGCAGAGCCAGGTGCGCGCGCAGCTCGCCTTCGTGCTCGAGGGCGTCATCACGCAGACGCTGCTGCCCAAGGCGAAGGGCAAGGGCCGGGCGATGGCGGCGGAGATTCTCGTCGTCACCCCCGCGGTGCGCGCGCTCATCCGCGACGACAAGATCCACCAGATCTACAGCACGATGCAGTCGGGCAAGAAGTTCGGCATGCAGACGATGAACGACGCGCTGTACGGCCTCTACATGTCGAGGGAAGTCGCGCTGGAGGAGTGCCTGCGCGTCTCGCACGACCCCAACGAGTTCCTCCGCATGATCGGGCAGTCGCCCGAGGACGAGGCGAAGAAACCCGGCACGAATGGGGCGATGGCGGGGAAGCGATAGTACGGTAGGTCGGTGGGTCGGTAGGTCCGTAGGTGAGGACCTCGACCGCCGTAGATCGCCATGCCATCCTGACCGACCGACGAACAGACCTACCGACCTACCGGTCTCCCGACCTAGGAGTGCACCATGCCCGCCTATACCTACACTGCCCGCGCCCTCAACGGCGAGCTGAAGACCGCGACGATCGATGCTCCCAACCGGGATGACGTCGTCGCGCAGCTGCGCAAGCAGCGGCTCAACGTCGTCAAGATCGACGAGAAGAAGGACGCCGACAAGAAGAAGAAGAAGGGTGGGAAGATCTCGATGCGCGACGTCGTGATCTTCACTCGCCAGTTCTCGACGATGATCAACGCCGGTCTGCCGCTCGTCCAGGCGCTCGACATCCTCGCGAAGCAGAGTGAGAACCCCGCGCTGAAGGACGTGACGAATGCCGTCGTCTTCGACGTCGAGAGCGGCAATACCGTGGCCGACGCGCTCCGCAAGCACCCCAACGCCTTCACGGAGCTCTACGTGAACATGGTGGCCGCGGGCGAGGCGGGTGGTATCCTCGACACCATCCTGATGCGGCTCGCGACGTTCATGGAGAAGAACGACGCTCTCGTGCGCAAGGTGAAGGGCGCGATGATCTATCCTGGCGTCATCATGAGTGTCGCTGGAATCGCGATCGTCGTGCTGCTGGTCTTCGTCATCCCGGTGTTCGAAAGCATGTTCGCCAGCGTCGGCCTGGCGCTGCCGCTGCCGACTCGCGTCGTGATCGCGATGTCCAAGTTCCTCACCGGGTACTGGTGGGCGGTCGGCGCGGGGTTGTACGGCTCGTTCGTCTTCCTCAAGAAGTACTACGCGTCCAACGACGGAAAGCTGGTGATCGACCGGCTCATGCTGAAGGCGCCGGTCCTGGGCGACGTGCTCCGCAAGTCGTCGGTCTCGCGCTTCACGCGCACCCTCGGCACCCTGATCGGCTCGGGCGTCAGCATCCTCGACGGGCTCGAGATCACGGCGAAGACGTCGGGGAACCGGGTCATCCAGGACGCGATCATGGCGTCGCGCGCGTCGATCGCCGGCGGCGACACGATCGCCGCTCCGCTGCAGAAGAGCCAGGTCTTCCCGCCGATGGTCATCAGCATGATCGCGGTCGGTGAGCAGACTGGTGGCCTCGACGAGATGCTCAGCAAGATCGCCGACTTCTACGACGAAGAGGTCGATGCGGCGGTGTCGGGATTGCTGGCGCTGATGGAGCCCTTGATGATCGTGTTCCTCGGCGTCGTCGTCGGCGGCATGGTGGTCGCCATGTACCTGCCCATCTTCGACATGATCAACGCGGTGCAGTAAAGGGCGACCCCCCTCGCTCAAGCTGCGTCGTTCGCGGCCCCGTGGCTTTCTTCCACCGGGCCGCGTTCGTACGTGCGCCTAGCGCTCAACTCGGCCTACTCGCTCTGCTGTCCCGGGACGCCTCTTCCCACCTCCCACGCGCCCCTCTACCTTAGCCGCACTTCTGCCCGGCGAGACGGCGCGCGATGAGTCAACCAGTCGTTCAACTCCGGCGCCGCGGCTTCGGCGAGACCATGCGGCGCGACGCCTGGTGGCTTCCGCAGCTCAGCGCGTTCGTCATCCTCAGCTCCTTTCTGGCCTACGCCACCTGGGCGGCGTTCCAGAACGCGAACTACGAGAGCGGGCCGTACCTCTCGCCCTTCTACTCGCCGCTGTTGTTCGGCGCGTCGCCGCATGCCTGGTTTGCGTACGCGCCGCGGTGGCTGCCCGCCGTCTCACCGGCCCTGCTGATACTCCCCTTTCCCGCTGGCTTCCGCTTCACCTGCTACTACTACCGAGGTACCTACTACAAGGCCTTCTGGGCCGATCCTCCCGGGTGCACCGTGGGCGAACCGCGTCAGAGCTATCGAGGTGAGAAGACGCTGCCCCTCGTGCTGCAGAACGTCCATCGCTATTTCCTCTACTTCGCGCTGCTCTTCCTGCTCGTCCTCGGCTATGACGCCTGGCGCGGGTTCTGGTTCGCCGATGCAGCGGGCGTGCGGCACTTCGGCATCGGCATCGGCTCGCTGGTGCTCCTGGCGAACGTCTGCCTCCTCGGGGGTTACACCCTGGGCTGTCACTCCCTGCGCCACCTCGTGGGCGGCTACCTGGACCGGATGGCCGGTCGCCCGGTCCGACGGAAGGCCTATGACTGCGTGAGCTGCCTGAATCGCGGTCACATGCGCTGGGCGTGGGCCAGCCTCTTCTGGGTGGCGTTCACCGACGCCTACGTCCGCCTGTGCGCCACGGGCGTCTGGCACGACTGGCGGCTGCTATGACCGACCATCAGACGCTCGACCACGACGTGCTCGTGATCGGGGCGGGTGGCGCCGGCCTGCGTGCAGCGATCGAGGCGGCGTCGCGCGGCGTGTCGGTGGGCGTGGTGTGCAAGTCTCTGCTCGGCAAGGCGCACACGGTGATGGCCGAGGGGGGCGTGGCGGCCGCGATGGGTAATGTGGACGACCGCGACAGCTGGCGCGTCCACTTCGCCGACACCATGCGCGGCGGACAGTACGTCAACAACTGGCGCATGGCCGAGCTGCACGCCCGTGAGGCGCCGGAGCGCGTGCGCGAGCTCGAGGCGTGGGGCGCCCTGTTCGATCGCACTGCGGACGGCCGCATCCTTCAGCGAAACTTTGGCGGTCACCGCTATCCGCGCCTCGCTCACGTCGGCGATCGCACGGGGCTCGAGATGATCCGCACGCTTCAGGACCACGGCATCCACGAGGGACTTGACGTGCACATGGAGTGCACCGTCGTCACCCTCCTTCGCGACGGCGATCGCGTGGCGGGTGCGCTGGCCTACGACCGGGAGCGTGGCCGCTTTCGTGTCTTCCGCGCTCGCGCCGTGGTGCTCGCGACCGGCGGCATCGGGCGCGCGTACAACATCACGAGCAATAGCTGGGAGTACACCGGCGATGGTCATGCGCTCGCCTACCTCGCCGGTGCAGCGCTCCAGGACATGGAGTTCGTGCAGTTTCATCCCACCGGGATGATCTGGCCACCGAGCGTGCGCGGCATCCTCGTGACCGAAGGCGTGCGCGGTGAGGGTGGGGTGCTCCGGAACAAGGACGGCAAGCGGTTCATGTTCGACGGCATCCCCGACAACTACAAGGCGCAGACGGCCGACAACGAGGAGGAGGGCTGGCGCTACACGCAGGGCGACAAGGACGCGCGACGTCCCCCCGAGCTGCTCACCCGGGACCACGTGGCGCGCATGATCGTGCGCGAGGTGAAGGAAGGACGCGGCTCTCCGCACGGCGGCGTCTACCTCGACATCTCGTGGATCAAGGAGCGCCTGCCGAAGGCCGAGGAGCACATCAGGAAGAAGCTCCCGAGCATGTACCACCAGTTCAAGCAGCTCGCGAACATCGACATCACCAGGGAGGCGATGGAGATCGGTCCGACGACGCACTACATCATGGGCGGCATCCGCGTGGACGGGGACTCGCAGATGTCCACCGTGCCCGGGTTGTTCGCCTGCGGCGAGTGCGCCGCCGGCCTGCACGGCGCCAACCGACTCGGCGGCAACTCGTTGTCGGATCTGCTGGTGTTCGGCAAGCGCGCCGGCGAGCACGCGGCGGAGTTTGCTCGCCGGCACGGCACCGTCAATCTGAACGACGCGGAAATTCACGACGCGGAGCGGTTGGCGCTCGCCCCCTTCGAGCGCGACGCGGCCGCCGAGGGACCGTATCAGGTGCAGGAGTCGCTGCAGACGACGATGCAGAACCTGGTCGGCATCGTGCGGTCGCACGACGAGATGGAGCGCGCCCTCGTCGAGCTCGACGCGCTGAACCAACGCGCCGACAGAGTCAGCGTGCCCGGCAACCGCGAGTACAACCCGGGGTGGCACACGGCACTCGACCTGCGCCATCTGCTCATCGTCTCGGAGGCGATCGCGCGGTCGGCACTCGAGCGGCGCGAGAGTCGTGGCGGGCATTTTCGCGACGACTACCCCGAGAAAGATCCGGCCGCGGCGACCTTCAACAATCTGGTACGGCGCGGTCGCGACGGGGCAATGATCCTCACCCGTGAGCCGATCCCGCCCCTCCCGGCGGAGCTCGCGGCGATCGTCGCGGAGATGCAGTCGTGACCACGCCCGCCTCCAACGCCAGCGGCCAGGCCGTCGACGCCTACACCGCCGCGCAGCAGGTGCAGGACGCGACCGTTCATCATGCGGCGCGCACCTTTCGGCTCTGGCGGGGCGCGCACGGCGAGGGCGGATTCGAGCAATACACCACCGAGGCGATCGACGGCATGGTCGTCCTCGACGCGGTCCAGCAGATTCAGGCCGAACAGGCCAACGACCTCGCGGTGCGCTGGAACTGCAAGGCCGGAAAGTGCGGCTCCTGTTCCGCTGAGATCAATGGGAAGCCTCGGCTGATGTGCATGACTCGGCTCGACGAGCTGCCGGCCGACGAGCCGGTGTCGGTCGAACCGATGCGCGCGTTTCCGCACGTGCGGGACCTCGTGACCGACGTCTCATGGAACTTCCGCGTCAAGCGGCAGATCACGCGTTTCACTCCGCGGGCGCCCGACGCGCCCGACGGCACCTGGCGGATCGACCAGCGCGACGTCGACCGGGTACAGGAGTTCCGGAAGTGCATCGAGTGCTTTCTCTGTCAGGATGTCTGCCACGTGCTGCGCGATCATCACAAGCACGAGGAGTTCGTGGGGCCGCGCTACCTGGTCTACGCGGCGGCGCTGGAGATGCATCCGCTCGACACGGCCGATCGAACCACCCAGCTCAAGCAGGCGCACGGCATCGGCTACTGCAACATCACGAAGTGCTGCACCGTGGTGTGCCCGGAGAACATCGCGATCACCGACAATGCCATCATCCCGCTCAAGGAGCGGGTCGTCGATCAGTACTTCGATCCGCTCCGCGCCCTCGTGCGCCTCGTGCGCGGACCGCGGAACAGCTGATCGGCGCTTCCGCACCAGGAGGCTCGCATGCCCGAGCTCAAGGCCATCTCGCGGGAGGCGATCCCGCGTGCCACGCAGAAGGCGGAGCGTTACCGGCTCCTCAACCAGTCGTGGGCCACGGAGAGTATCTGCCTCGACATCCTCGAGGTCGACGCCGGGAACCAGCCCGTGCTGGTCATGCTGTTGCTGGCGATCACCGACCAGTTCGGCCCGTCGGCCGGCGAGCTCGCCGGACGGGCCCGGGCGGTCCTCGAACGGCTCACAGACCCCTATCAGCGCGCCTACTACTCCGGGATCATC
>JBBQYZ010000097.1:0-8275 GCA_038208205.1 Gemmatimonadales bacterium
GCCTGTGCTCGCGCCGCTCGAGTCGCTACTCGACCGCCTTCGCGAGGGGGACGCGATGGCCTACGACTACGAGGGCGACTGAGCCGCGGGCGTGCTCGTTCGACATCGCGAAGGGCCCGCCGGCACGCGCCGCGCGGGCCCTTGTCGCAGGCACCAACCCATATTCGGACCACCTTGCTTGACAGGCCGGCCGGCCGGAGGCATGTCTACGCCGACAGCAGGAGTTGGGGCCGTGTCGGGGCTTACCACTCGCGGCTCGCCGTCGCCCCACGTATCGGCACCCTCCCATAGCCGGAGCGAGGTACGCGAATGCGAGAGTATCGGGCAGCGGACATCCGCAACATCGCGGTCGTCGGTCACGGGGCAAGCGGCAAGACCAGCCTGGTCGATGCACTCGCGTTCGTGTCCGGCTCCAGCAAGCGGCATGGCACCGTCGGTGACGGCACCTGCCTCACCGACACCTCCCCGGAAGAAGTCGAACGGGGCTACTCCATCAATCTCGGCTGCGCGCACGCCGAATGGATGGGCGCCAAGATCAATCTCCTGGACACCCCCGGTTTTCTCGACTTTCAGGGCGACGCGATCGCCGGGCTTGCGGCGGCCGACGGCGCGCTCTGCGTGGTCAGCGCGACCGCCGGCGTGGAGGTCGGCACCGAGCGCATGTTCCGCGAGGCCGTCTCGCGTCGGGACCCGGTGCTCTTCGTCGCAACGATGATGGACAAGGAACAGGCCGACTTCGATCGGCTCTTCCAGCAGATCAAGACGCGGCTGACCGCGAAGGTGATCCCGATCGAAGTGCCGGTCGGTGTCGGCGGCGAGTTTCACGGCATCGTCAACCTGTTCGATCGCAAGGCGCACCTGTATGCGCGCGGCTCGCGCGGCGGCGAGTACGAGGAGACGGACGTTCCCGACGAGGTGCGGCCACAGTTCGACCGCTACTACGCTGAGCTGATCGAGACGATCGCCGCGACCGACGACGTGCTGCTCGAGCGCTACCTCGAAGGAGGCGAGATCGGACGCGACGAGGCGATCCACGCGATGAGAGCGGCGATGGCACGCATGGAGCTGTTCCCGCTTTTCTGCGTCTCGTCCACGCTCAACTTCGGAACGCGTGCCGTGCTCTCCACGATCGTGGAGCTGATGCCGAGCGCCTACGAGATGGAAGAGATTCACGCATTCGTCGGTGCCGAGGGCGATCACACGGTCCAGGTGCACGCGGACGACGACGCGTCGTTCGCGGCACTCGTGTTCAAGACCCAGAGCGAGCCGCACGTGGGCGAGGTCAGCGTCTTCCGGGTGCTGTCCGGCGCCGCACGCAATGGCGACGAGGTGTTCAACGCGACGCGAGACGCGGTGGAGAAGCTGAACCATCTCTCCGTCTCACAAGGACGCGAGCGCGTGGAGGTGGCCTGCCTGCATGCGGGTGACATCGGCTGCGTCGCGAAGCTGCGGAACACACACACCAACGACACGCTCTCGACGCGCGCGCACCCGGTCCGATTGCCGCAGATTCGCTTCCCCGAAGCGCTGATCCAGATGGCGATCCGTCCGCTCAACCGCGCGGATGAGGAAAAGCTGCAGGCCGGGTTGCACCGACTCCACGACGAAGACCCGTCATTCGAGACGCACTACAACGGCGAGACGCACGAGACGCTCGTCGCCGGGATGGGCGAGCGTCACCTGGAGGTCGCCCTCTCCAAGCTGCGCCGGAAGTTCGGCGTCGCCGCGGAGCTGGCGAAGCCGAAGATCGCGTATCGCGAGACGATCCGGATGCACGCCGAGGGACAGGGACGGCACAAGAAGCAATCGGGTGGCCGCGGACAGTTCGGGGACTGCTGGGTGCGGATCGCGCCGACGGAGCGCGGCAACGGTTTCCGCTTCGAGGACTGTATCGTCGGCGGCGCGATCCCGAGCAAGTTCATTCCGGCCGTCGAGAAGGGGATTCATGAAGCGGCCGAGCGAGGCGTGCTCGCCGGATTTCCACTGGTCGATTTCCGGGTCGAGTTGTTCGACGGCTCCTATCACTCGGTGGATTCGAACGAGATGTCGTTCAGGATGGCGGGCATCCAGGCGTTCAAGGCGGTGGCGCCACGGTGCAAGCCGGTGCTCCTGGAACCGCTCGACGAGGTGGAGATCACCACGCCGGAAGAGTCGCTGGGTGACGTGCTGGGCGACCTCTCGGCCAGACGCGGGCACATTCTCGGCACTGATACCCCTGCGGACATGTCGGGCGCACGGGTGCGCGCGGTAGTACCGCAATCCGAGCTGTATCTGTACGCGAGCGCATTGCAGTCGATGACCCACGGGCGCGCGACCTTCCATCGGCACTTCCGCGGCTACGAGGAAATGCCGAGCGACGCGGCTCAACGTGTGGTGGCCGAGTTCATCAAGGAACATCCCGCGGCGGCCCCGCACTGATCGAGCGAAGGGGAACGCGGGGGCGCCGGCGCAGTCGGCGCCCACGCGTGCGTTGCCGCCGCCGCGGTCTGCGAGTCATGTGGGTATATTCCCCGATGCCCGCCCCTCTCCCGCGGGTGACCGCCCGACGAGCCACTCCCCGACGTGCCGATTTCGCCAGTCGACGATGTCACAGCCGGACCACCGACGCTGCCCGAAGGATGGTGCGACATCGTGGGCCGTGGGCGAATGGGAACTGCGCTCGCGTTCGCGCTCGCGGAGGCCGGCGTACCGGTGCGAGGACCCCTCGGCCGCGGGGCGGATGGTGACGGAGCGGCGATCGTGTTCGTCTGCGTGCCCGACCGCGAGATCGCCAGTGCCGCGGCGGCCGTCCGCGAGGGGCCCTTGCTGGGGCACGCGAGCGCGTCGGCACCGCTCGACCTCCTGTCGCCCCACGAGCGCTTCTCGCTCCACCCGCTGTTGAGTGTGACAGGCGCCGGTGCGCGGTTCGCGGGCGCGGCCTGCGCAGTGGAGGGGAGCACTCCCCGCGCGCTGACCGTCGCCGGGGCACTCGGGGTACGCCTCGGCATGCGACCGCGGGTCATCCCTCCGGAGCATCGCGCCCTGTATCACGCCGCGGCGTCCGCGGCGTCGAACTTTCTCGTGACGGTGGAAGGCATGGCGGAGCGGCTTGCGGCACTGGTCGGGTTGGAGCGTGAGGCGCTCGTGCCGCTCGTCCGTGCGACGATCGAGAACTGGGCCGGCCTGGGCGCGACGAAAGCCCTGACCGGTCCACTGGCGCGAGGGGATGAGGAGACCGCGGCCCGTCAGCGAGGAGCGGTGGCAGCCGCAGCGCCGGAGTGGCTACCGATGTGGGATGCGCTCGCCGACGGAACGAGGGCGCTCGCGGCGCGATCGACGAACCCGGATGCGTCGTGATCGTCGCCCGCACCATCGGCGAGCTACGCGGGCTGGTCGCATCGGCCCGCGGGCGGGGTGAGCGGGTCGGCCTCGTGCCCACGATGGGCGCGCTGCACGAAGGCCATCTCAGCCTGATCCGTCGGGCGCGCGAGCGGTGTGCGTACGTCGTCGTCTCTCTCTTCGTCAACCCGGCGCAGTTCAGCGAGACGCAGGACCTGTCGCGATACCCGCGCGACGAGGGCCGCGACGCCGAGCTGGCCGAGGGCGCTGGCGCGCACATGCTGTTCGCACCGACCGTCGAGGAGATTTATCCTCCGCGCTTCGCGACCACGGTGGAAGTGTTCAACGTCTCGGAGTCGCTCGAGGGCGCGATTCGCGGTCCAAAGCATTTCCGCGGCGTCGCCACGGTGGTGACGAAGCTGCTGAACATCACGCAGCCCGATGCGGCCTACTTCGGACAGAAGGACGCGCAGCAGGCGCTGCTCATCCAGCGACTGGTGCGCGACCTCGACATGCCGGTGGAGATCGAGGTCTGCCCCACCGTGCGGGAGCCGAACGGACTCGCGATGTCGAGCCGCAACGTGTTGCTCGATGCAGCGGCTCGGCGGCGTGCACCCGTGTTATCGCAGGCGCTGTTCGCCGTGCGCGACGCGGTGGCGAGCGGCGAGCGCGACACACGTCGGGCCCTCGTGGCAGGGGCCCGGCTTCTCGCTGACGCGGGCATCGAGCCGGAATACTTCGCCGCCGTCTCGTCGGAGACGCTGAGGCCGATGGAGACGATCGCGGGTGAAGTGCTCGTGGTGCTGGCGGCTCGGCTGGGGGACGTGCGGCTGATCGACAATGTCCTCGTCCATGCACCGGAATCCGCGACGTGAGTGCCTCACGAGCCGCCGCGCCCCTCGCCCGACTGGCTGAGGCGCGGCGGGTGAATCGGCCGATCGTCATGCTGACCGCCTTCGACTTTCCCTCGGGCCGGGTGGCAGAGGAGGGCGGGGCAGACGCGGTGCTGGTGGGTGACTCGGCGGCGATGACCGTGCTGGGATATCCCAGCACTCGCGAGATCTCGGTGGACGAGCTTCTCGTGCTCACGCGTGCCGTGAGGCGCGCCGTGACGACGCTGCCGGTAATCGGCGATCTGCCCTTCGGGAGCTATGAGGCGAGTGACGCGATCGCGGTCGCTACAGCACGGCGGTTCGTGGACGACGCGGGGTGCGATGCGGTAAAGCTGGAGGGCGCTGGAACGATGCTGCCACGCGTGAACGCCATCATCGCGGCCGGGATTCCAGTGATTGGACACGTGGGACTCCTTCCGCAGTCGGTGACGAGCGCGGGAGGCTACCGCGCGCAGGGACGCGACGCCCAGCAGGCGCTGGCCATCATCGCCGACGCTCGAGCGCTCGAGATCGCAGGGTGCGTCGCACTCGTGGTCGAGGCGATTCCTACGGAGATCGCCAGCCTTCTCACGGGTCGCGTCGGAATTCCGGTGGTCGGGATCGGTGCCGGCGCGGGGACGAGTGGCCAGGTGCTCGTCTATCACGACCTGCTCGGACTTGGCGAGGGCACCGTGCCGCGTTTCGTGCGGCGGTACGCCGCGACGCGCGAGCTGCTGGTGGAAGCGGTGCGCCGGTGGGCGGAGGATGTGCGCGCGCACCGGTTTCCGTCGCCGGAGGAGGGCTATGGTGTGTCGCCCGAGGTGCTGGCGGAGGTACGGCGGGGGTTGGGGGCAGAAGGTCGGTAGGTCGGTCGGTCACGCGGGAAAGACGAGGGGCACACCGACCCAGCGCGGTGTGCCCTCGTCGTCGACCGTTTGACGGTACGACCGCCCGACCGCTACCCGTTGGCCGACTTCCGGCGTCGCGCCGCACGACCCTTCTTTGCCGTCTTCCCCGCCTCGATCGGGACGACGTCGTCGGCCTGCGCAGCGATGCCGGGCATCTCGCTGGGCACCGTCTGTCTGGGCTGCTTGTAGGTGAAGCGCTTGCCCTCGTAGTTGCGGAAGGTCACCTCGTCGTCGGTGATCTCCTCGACGTACTCGGGCAGGAGCGGCACCTTGCCGCCGCCGCCGGGTGCGTCGATCACGAACTGCGGCACGGCGAGACCCGAGGTCCAGCCACGGAGCGCCTGAATGATCTCGAGCCCCTTCTGGACCGTGGTGCGGAAGTGCTCACCGCCGGCGACCTGGTCGGCCATGTAGATGTAGTACGGACGCACGCGCGCCTTGAGCAGCTCGTGCATCAGCTTCATCATGATCCGGGGGTCGTCGTTCACCCCCTTGAGCAGCACCGTCTGGCAACCGAGCGAGATGCCCGCTCGGCTGAGGCGGTCCAGCGACGCGACGGCCGCCGGGGTGAGCTCGCTCGGATGGTTGAAGTGCGTGTTCATGAAGATGGGGTGGTACTTCTGCACCATCTCGCAGAATTCCGGCGTCACGCGTTCGGGCAGGTGTGAGGTGATCCGGCTGCCGAGCCGGATGATCTCGACGTGCGGGATCGCACGCAGTCGTTGGAAGATGTACTCGAGCCGGCGGTCGCTGAGCATCATCGGGTCGCCGCCCGAGAGGATCACGTCGCGCACTTCGGGGTGCGCTGCGATGTAGTCGAAGGCAGAGTCGTACTGGTTCAGCGGGATCTTCTCCGGGTCGCCGACCTTGCGCCGCCGCGTGCAGAAGCGGCAGTAGCTGGCGCAGACCGGGCTGACGAGGAAGAGCACCCGGTCCGGGTAGCGGTGGGTGATGTTCGGCACCGGGGAGTCGCCGTCCTCATCGAGCGAGTCGATCACCCCATCGACAATCTCGAGCTCCTGGACGGAAGGGATGAACTGATTCCAGTTCGCGTCCCCCACCTCATTGATCTGGGAGAGCGACTCCCGGGTGATCCGCATCTGGAAGTTGTCGAACGCCGGACGCAGGGCCTCGACGTCGATCTCGCGCTCTGCCGCGTCGGCGCCGAACCGTTCGGCGACGTAGGCCTGCAGGCCCTCGAGGGTGCTGATGCTCTCGTCGCGCAGGATTTTCTGCCAGTCACTCATCGCGTTGGAACTCCCTGCCGCTGTGCCGTGAGACGTATGGTGAGCATGACCCGGTCGTCTGCCGGAGCGTAGAAATCGCGCACGCGGGCGGCCTCGATGAAACCGCCGCGTGCGTAGAACTCTCGTGTATGCGCATAATCCACGCGCGAGGACGTCTCGACGACGAGTAGCCGCCCTCCGGCGTCAAACACCGTCGCGCGCACCCGATCCGCGAGCGCGCGTCCGACCCCTCGCCCCTGCGTCGACGGATCGACGGCGAGCCAGTACAGGTCGAAGGTCCCGTCGGTGGCGGGGGTCGGCCCGAAGCACGCGTAGCCGACGAGTCGTCCTCCCGCGAACGCGCCCAGGAACTGATAGTCGAGGGCCACAGGTACTTCGGCTGCCGCTGCATCCTGCGCGTCGAGCGTGAGATCGAACAATGAGAGGGCGATCTCGACCTCGCCGGCGTGGAAGGCGCCCGTCGCGACGAGAAGCTCGGCCAGGTGCGCGCGGTCGGTGCGGCGCATCGGCCCGATCTCGACGGGGCTGTTCATGTCGCTACGCCTCGCCCGCGAAGAGGTCAAGCGCCGAGGGAGTGCTCGGCGCCACGCCGGACAGGCGCTGCGCGAGCGCCCAGCGCTCGGCGGTGGTGCGTCGCTCGCGCGCCCGCTGCAGGCCAAGCTCCACGACGCGGCGCACGAGCGCGCCGTACTCGATCCCGGCGACCCGTGCCATGCGCGCGAGACCGGCGTCGGGGGCGATGTCCGGGTTGGCGTTGACCTCGAGGATCCAGGGCTTTCCCCGGTCGTCGACGCGGAAGTCGACGCGCCCGTATCCTGAGCCGCCGACGAGTCGCCAGGCGGCAACCGCGCTACGCCGCAGCGACGCCGCCACCCCGGCCGGCAGCCTGGCCGGACAGCGCGGCGCCGAGCCGAGGTCCTCGTCGGAGCCATCCTCCCACTTGGACCGATAGGTGACGATCCGCCACATCCCCTTGGGCATCCGGCCGAAGTCGATCTCGGCGATCGGGAGCACGGCATCGCCCAGGACGCCGACGTTCACCTCACGTCCCTCGACGTACCGCTGGATGATCACCTCGTCCCAGCGCTCGAGCATCGCGCTCACGCGCTCGGTGAGCTCGCGCATCGTGCGCACCACCGACCGCTGCTCCACGCCGATGGATGCGTCCTCGGCGGCGGGCTTGCAGATGGCCGGAAAGCCGACCGGCGTGATCGCTCCACCGCGGCGGACGAGCGCGAACTTGGGAACCGGCAGACCCGCCCGCTCGAGCGAGGCGTTGACGGTGTGCTTCCGCAGGCAGAGGGAGGTGGTCCAGCTCGAGCTCCCGGTATGCGGAATCTCGAGCAGCTCGAGCACCGAGATCACCGGCGGCTCCAGGGCGGCGACGCCGTCGATGGATTCACAGAGGTTGAACACCATGTCGACGCGTGCGCGGCGGAGCCGGTCGATCCACCGCGCGTCCACGTGCGCGGGAATCCGCACGATCTCGTTCCCTTCGCTCGCCAGTTCGGCGGCGATCGCGTCGACGGTGCCGGTGATCAGGACATCGGGGGCCGACGCGGCCGCCGCGCTCGCGCCGTCGAAGAGGATGCCGATCTTCATGCGGCCCGGCCGACGAGGGCCACACCATGGCGCGCGGCCGCCGCCTGGAGGCACGCGCCGATGAGCGCGTCGTAGTCGAGCCCCGCCGCGCGCGCCGCCTTGGGCAGGCACGAGTTGTCGGCGGGGTCGGGCAGGATGCCGGGAAGCGGGTTGACCTCGACGACGCTCGGCCGACCTTCGGCGTCGAGCCGGACGTCGACGCGCGACCAGTCGCGGCAGCCGAGGGCGTCGAAGGTGCGCAGCACCACGTCCTCGATCTCAGCACGGAGCGATTCGGCGACCGGCGCCGGACACTGGAACAGGTCGAGGGGATTTTCGGGGCGGTCCC
>JBBQYZ010000098.1:0-8127 GCA_038208205.1 Gemmatimonadales bacterium
TGAAGTAGGGATCGACCGCAGCGTCGAGCGTGAGCTCGACGTTCGGTATCGTGAACCCTCGTACCACCGGGTCATGGTCCCCACGCTGCAGGGAAGGGACATCCTGGGTGGTGGACCACCCAACGTCCGTCAGCGCGTCGAAGCCGATGTTCATATAACTGCCCCCAGACCGGGCTGGTCCCGCGGGGGCCGCGCTCTGCGTTGGAGCGTTTTCCGCTGCGCGTTCCAGACTGTCCAGCCGGACCTGCATAGCGCGGAGCGACGCCGCAAGTGAATCGAGAGTACGCTGCTGACGGCGACCGCTGGTATCTGGCGCCTGCTGTGCCGCAAGCAGATGCGGGCTGCACGCTACTACAACCGCGGCAGCGACCGCGGCGAGAGATAGCCGATTCATGATGTTGGAATTGTCGTTGAAGACGTACGCCTGCACTGGATATGCGGACGCATGCCTCACCCACCGTGAGGCCTGACGGACTTTAGAGTCTCAGGCTGGTGGCGCTCGCGAGCGGAACCCGTACCGGGTACGGCTGACGGGCTGCGCCGCCGCGCTCTGATTGAGCTCCTGACGAGCGTCGCGGGGGACACTCGCGGCAGCGGAGGGGGTGTGACCTGCCGGGGTGGAGAGGAGGCGACAGACCGCGCAGTCCGCCGGATGGAGCGGCTTACAGGCGGCGCGCGAGGTGGATTCGACATGCGAACCCGCCGACATCCCTTCGGCCCAGGCGCTCGCGTCGCCGATGCTCAGCAGAGCAGGCAGGGCCGATTGACTCAGCGCGAGGAGCAGAGAAACGATGCGGAGCCATCTGCCCGGGCGAATCATGATTGAGAAGGGTACCCCGCAAAAACAGTTACGGCAATCGCTCGTCTCCGCATCCACCGCCCCTCCCCAAGTGCCCGTGACGACTCAGGTCCGAGCCTCCATCGCCGCAGCGTGCGCCGCCGCCATGGCAGGAATGACGGAGTACAGGGCACTCGTTGACATAGGGGGCAGGGGTATGGTACGTTTCCTCATACCCCCAGAGGGTATATCCACCCACCCCGCGAGGTTGCCATGTCGAACGCCCTGCCACTCGAGATCACCGGAATGAGCTGCGGCCACTGCGTCGCCTCCGTGGAGCGCGCGCTCCGGAGCGTGACGGAGGTGGAGGACGCGGCGGTCCGCGTCGGAAGCGCGGCGCTGACCCTCGCTCCCACCGCCGATCGGGCGGACGTCGCCATCCGCGCCGTCGCGGCGATTCGCGACGCCGGCTTCCAGGCCACGGTCGCGCCGTCATGAACACCACAGACTGGCTCGTCACGCTCGCTGCGCTGACCGGGATCGCGTGGGTGAACTGGTACTTCTTTCTGGCCGAGCGTGGATCGGTGCAGGCAGTCCTCGCGTCCAACGCGGCGGGTGCGGGTGCCAGCGGGACGAGCGGCAGCGACGCGCAATCGGCGACGATCACGGTGCACGGGGGCTACGAGCCCTCCACGATTCGCGTGCGGGCCGGCCACCCGGTGCGGCTGACCTTCGACCGGCAGGAGACGTCGAGCTGCTCCGAGGAAGTCGTCTTCCCGGACTTCGGGCTCCGCACCTTTCTGCCGGCTCACCAGCAGACGACCGTCGTCGTCACGCCGCCCAAGCCGGGCACCTACGAGTTCACCTGCGGCATGTCGATGCTGCACGGCCGTCTCGTCGCCGAGTAAGCGGACCCGCATCGAGGATCGAGCATGACGCCACCGACTGCCTCTCCATCCCCTTCCGCCGCCGCCCCAATCGCCGCACCTGCGGCCGCGGGCGAGCGCGTGGTCATCCCGGTGTCGGGGATGACCTGCGCCGCGTGTCAGAGTCGCGTGCAGCGGACGTTGGTCAAGACGCCGGGCGTGCGGGACGCCACGGTGAATCTCATGATGGGCAACGCGACGGTGACCTACGATCCATCGGCCACCGCCCCCGATACGCTGGTGGAGACGATTCGCGGCACGGGTTACGGCGCCGAGCTGCCGGTGACCGGCCGGTCGGCGTTCGAGGAGCAGGCGGCGCGCGACGCCGTGCAGCAGGAGGAGTTCGCCACGCTTCGCCGGAAGGCGATCGTGAGCGGGGTCGCCGGCGCAGTGGCGATGTTCGTCCCGATGCTCGTGATGAACGCACCGTGGATGCCCTACGCACTGCTCGTCCTCACCCTCGGCGTGATCCTCTGGGCCGGCCGGCACTTCTTCACGAGCGCCTGGGCGGCGTTCCGGCATCACGCCGCGAACATGGACACTCTCGTCGCCGTCGGCACCGGCGCGGCGTTCGTGTACTCCGTGGTCGCCACGATTGCTCCCGCCCTCTTCACGGCGCACGGCCTCGCGCCCAACCTGTACTACGAGCCGGTGATCATCATCATCGCGCTCATCCTCACGGGGAATGCCTTCGAGGCGCGCGCCCGGCGCCAGACCTCGGCGGCGCTGCGCGCCCTTGGTCAGCTGCAACCGAAGACGGCGCGACTCGAGCGTGACGGCGCCGACGTGGACGTGCCGGTGGAGTCGGTCGCGAGCGGCGACGTCGTCGTCGTGCGGCCCGGCGAGCGGGTCCCGGTGGACGGCGCGGTGCTCTCGGGCGACAGCGCGGTGGACGAGTCGATGCTCACCGGCGAGTCCGTCCCGGTCGCCAAGACCGCCGGCGACCGGATGATCGGCGGCACGATCAACCGCACCGGTGCGCTTCGCTACCGTGCCACCACGCTCGGCGCCGACAGCGTGCTCGCCCAGATCGTGCGCCTGATGCGCGACGCGCAGGGCACGCGCGCGCCCATCCAGGCGCTGGCCGACCGCGTGAGCGCGGTGTTCGTGCCGGTGGTGATGTCGCTCGCGATCCTCACCTTCCTGGTCTGGTTCCTGTCGGTGCACGTCACGGGAGGATCCGGCGGAACCGCGGCGGTGCGCGCGTTCGCGAGCGCGGTGACGGTACTCATCATCGCCTGCCCGTGCGCGATGGGGCTCGCCGTGCCCACGGCAGTGATGGTCGCCACGGGCAAAGGGGCGGAGCTCGGGATCCTGATCAAGGGGGGCGAGGCCCTCCAGCGCGCCGGCGACGTGACGACCGTGCTGCTCGACAAGACCGGCACGGTGACCGAGGGTCGGCCGACGGTGACCGATGTGGTGCTGACCACTGCGCACGGCTCCGCGGTGACCGACTCCGCGCGGAACAGGATCGTGTCGCTCGTCGCGTCGCTGGAATCGCGCAGCGAGCACCCGGTCGCCGATGCCATCGTCCAGTACGCGAAGTCGCACGAACTGACCACGACCGCGCCCGAGCCGTTCACCTCGCACCCGGGACGGGGGGTGAGCGGCGTGGTCGGCGGCGTGCGCGTCGCCGCGGGAAACGAGACGCTGATGCGCGAGGCCGGGATCGACGTCGCGTCGCTGCGCGCCGAGGCCGAGCGGCTTGCCGGCGAGGGGAAGACCCCGCTGTACGTGGCGACCGACGGAGCACTGGCCGGTGTCGTGGCGGTCGCGGATCCGATCAGGGAGACTTCGCGCGCCGCCATCGCGCGGCTGCGCTCGATGCGGCTGACCGTCGTGATGCTCACGGGCGACAACGAGCGCACGGCCGGGGCGGTGGCGCGACTCGCCGGCATCGACCGCGTGGTGGCCGGCGTGCTCCCTGAGGGGAAGGTGGCCGAGGTGCAGCGGCTCAAGGCCGAAGGCCACGTCGTCGCCATGGTCGGCGACGGAGTCAACGACGCCGCGGCGCTGGCGGCGGCCGACATCGGGATCGCGGTCGGCACTGGCACCGACGTCGCCGTCGAAGCGGCCGACGTGGCGCTGATGCGGGGCGACCTCACCGGCGTCGCGAACGCGATCGAGCTGTCGCGCCGCACGATGTCGACGATGAAGCAGAACCTGTACTGGGCATTCGGTTACAACGTCATCGGCATCCCCGTCGCCGCGGGCGTGCTGTATCCCGCCTTCGGGGTGCTGCTCAGCCCCGTGATCGCCAGCGCGGCGATGGCATTCAGCTCGGTGAGCGTGGTCGGCAACAGCTTGCGCCTGCGTCAGGCGCGGATCGCCACCAGGTGACGCCCGCGACGCGCATCACTCACGCACGAGGACCATCGATGGCCACCGACAAGACGACGGCGCGCCGAGCGATGCCGGTGCTCGACGCGAGCTGTGGCTGCGGCGTGCGAGTTGGGGCGGCGGGGAAGAAGGCGCTGGCGGTGGACGCCGACGCGAAGGAGCGCAACCGCAAGCGCCTCCGTCGCATCGAGGGGCAGGTACGCGGGCTGCAGAAGATGGTGGACGACGACCGCTACTGCGCCGACATCATGACGCAGATCTCCTCGGTGCACGAAGCCCTGCGCTCGGTGGGCCGCGAGCTGATGCGGAACCACCTCAAGCACTGTGCGACCGCGGCGATCCGGGAGGGCGGGGGCGAGGCGGAGGCGATGTACGACGAGCTCGTGGACCTGCTCTACAAGCACAGTCGCTGACGCAGATCCTGGCGCTATTCTTTGCCCCGCCTGGAAGTTCGGGCCTCGGCAGGCGAGGTCTTGCTGATCAAGAAATCTCGATGTAACTTCTCTCCATGACCACTCGCGCCACCTCCGACGCCGCGGCGACCGCCGCCCTCTTCCACGCGCTCTCCGATCCGATCCGGATCGCGGTGCTGGAGATGTTGGCGAGCGGCGAGCGTTGCGTGTGCGACCTGACGGCGGCGCTCGACGTGGGCCAGTCGCGGCTCTCCTGGCACCTCAAGACGCTCAAGGACGCGGGGCTCGTATCCGATCGCCGCGAGGGACGCTGGAGCTACTACACCCTCGAGCGGCCGGCATTCGATGAGGCCGAGGCCGCGCTCGGGGCGCTCAAGCCCCGCGCGCGCCGGCTCGCCGTGCGGGCCGCGGGCGGTGGCTGCTGCTAGACGCGTCGCTCTTTCATTTGTCTGATTCATCAAGGAAACTCGATCACCGGAGCGGCTCATGAGCACCACGACGACGAACGATCTCGGCGACATCCAGGAGACGGTGAAGGCGCGGTACGGCGCGGTCGCGGCACGCGTGGCGGGCGCCTCGGCCGGCGCGTGCTGCACGCCGGCCGTGGGGACGAGCGGCTGCTGCGGCAGCTCGACCGAGTCGTGGGACCCGATCACGGCCAATCTCTACGACGAGGGTCAGACGGCGGGCATTCCCGCCGAGGCGCTGCTCGCGTCGCTCGGGTGCGGCAACCCGACCGCGCTCGCGCAGCTCGAGGAGGGCGAGGTAGTGCTCGACCTCGGATCGGGCGGCGGCATCGACGTCCTGCTGTCGGCCAAGCGCGTGGGGCCCAGCGGGAAGGCCTACGGCCTCGACATGACCGACGAGATGCTGGCGCTGGCCAACGAGAACCGGCGAAAAGCAGGCGCGACCAACGTCGAGTTCCTGCGCGGCCAGATCGAGCAGATCCCGCTGCCGGGCAACACGGTCGACGTGATCATCTCCAACTGCGTGATCAACCTCTCTGGCGACAAGCGCGCGGTGCTCGCCGAGGCGTTCCGCGTGCTCAAGCCGGGCGGGCGGTTCGCGGTATCGGACGTGGTGGTGCGCGGTCACCCGCCCGAGGCGGTGCGCCGGAGCATGGAGCTGTGGGTCGGCTGCGTGGCCGGTGCGCTCGAGGAAACGGAGTTCCTCGCGCTCCTGCGCGAGGTGGGGTTCGAGAATCCGTCGATCGAGCCGACGCGGATCTACCGGGCCGAGGACGCCGCGGCGTTCCTCGCCGGCACGGGACTCGATGTCGCGACGCTCGCCGCCGAGATCGACGGCAAGTTCATGGGCGCCTTCATCCGCGCCACGAAGCCTGGCGCCACCGAGCGGCCGGCGACGATGCGTGGCGAGCTGGCGCAGGCGAGCGCCGCGCCCTGCTGCGCGCCGGGCTGCTGCGCGTGATAGCACTCCACGAATTCATGTCGTTCATCACGGAGGTCCCATGACCACCACCACCACCACCACCACCACCACCACCACCACCACCACGCTACGCGCCGCGGGCGCGATGATCCGCCCCGCGGTCGACACCGATCTCGCCGCAATCGAGCGACTGCTGCGCGAGAGCACGCTGCCCACCGTGGGCGTCGCCGAGGCACTGGCCGATTTTCTCGTCGCCGAGCATGAGGGCACGGGGTCGGCGTGGTGGGGATCGAGCGATGCTGCCGCGAGTACGCTCTCGAGCACGTGATGAGCACCGCGAACGTCGAGCGCTCGTCGGTGCTGCGCTGTCCGGCCTGCGGTCAGGAGGAACGCCTCGTCATGCCGACTGACGCGTGCCTGTTCTTTCACCAGTGCACGGGCTGTGCGGCGCTGCTCCGCCCGCAGGCCGGGGACTGCTGCGTCTTCTGCTCCTACGGCACCGTACGCTGTCCACCGATGCAGCAGGATGGCGGAAGCTGCTGCGCCGCCGGCTCGCCGGAGTGATCACACTCACGAACCGGGGACGCATGGATGTCGCCCCCGCTCACGTCGCGCGCGGCAGCGCCAGCGTGAACGTGCTGCCCACACCGAGGGTGCTCTCCACGGTGAGATCGCCGTCCATCGCACGCGCCAGGTCGCGGCTGATGGCCAGGCCGAGCCCGACCCCCTGCTGCGACGATTCGGACAGGGTGCGCTGTACCTGCACGAACGGCTCGAAGATCCGGTCGAGCTGGTCGGCCGGAATGCCACGGCCGGTGTCGGCGATGGCAATCCTGACGACCTCCGTGGAGGAGCGCTCGCCGACATCGTAGCTGACGGTGATGCGGCCATTCGAGGCCGGGGTGTACCGGATGGCGTTCGAGAGCACGTTGACGAGGATCTGCCGCACCTTCTCCGGGTCGGCACGGAGCATGACGCCCTGCACCTCAGTCGTCGTGTTCTGCCGGCGATACTCCAACCCCCGCGTCTGGATCTGGGGCATCACCAGCTCCTCGACGCTGATCAGGAGCGGCTCGATCGCGATGGGCTGCACGTCGAACTCGACGCGGCCCGCCTCGACCTTCGCGAAGTTGAGCACGTCGTTGATGAGTGACTGCAGATGCTGCCCCGCGCGACGGATGCGCGCGAGATCGGCGACCTGCGCCTCGGTGACGGCGCCGCGCAGCCCCATCGACAGCAGCTCGGCGTACCCGCCGATGGCGTTGAGCGGCGTGCGAAGCTCATGGCTCATCGTCGAGAGGAACTCGGTCTTCGCGCGGTTCGCCTCCTCGGCGGCCGCGCGCGCCTCACGCACGGCGGCAAACAGGCGCGCCCGCTCGACCGCCAGCGCGGCCTGGCGCGCGATCACGACGAGAAATGCGAGCTCCTCGGGGAGGAACTGGCGCGCCATGGCATAGGTGAACGAGATCGCGCCGATGACCTCTCCGGCGACTGTGAGCGGGAGGCTGGCGATCGACTGCGTGTCGTGCGTCGTCCAGAAATCGGTCGCGGCGGGATAACGCTCCAGCAGCTCGGCGTGCGAGGTGACGCACACGGGCGTGCCGCGATGGATGGACTCGGTGGCGGGAATCCGGGTCGCGAGCGGAACGCGTGCGTAGCGCTGCGCCATCGCCTCACCCAGGCCGACCGAGCGGACGATCGCCACCTCCTGCGATTCCGGGTGAGCGAGCAGCAGCGCGCTCGTGGCGGCGCCCACGGCACGCTGGCCGGCGGACACGATGACGCCCGCCACATCTTCCACCGTGACCGCCGCCGCCAGCTCGGCGGTCAGGAGCTGGAGCTGCTGCGTACGGGCCGCCGCCGCTTCCGCTGCCGCGCGCGCGGCACGCTCGATCTCGACATCCGTGTTGGAGCCGAACCAGCGCGTGACACGCCCGTCGGCATCGTGCACCGGCGTGACGCGGGTGAGGAACTGCCGGAACCGGCCGTCGGCGCCGCGCAGCGGAAAGGTCATCTCGAACGCCGTGCCCGAGGCGATCGAGGCCGACCACTGCGTCATGACCTCGGCGAGCGCCGCCGGATCGTGGACCGACGACCACCCCCACCCCTCCATCGCTTCGGGCGTGGTCCCGGTGTACGCGTACCAGCGGGCATTGTACCAGTCGATGTACCCGTCGGCGCGGGCGGTCCAGGCCAGGGTGGGGATCGCGTCGGCGAGCGTGCGGAACTGACGCTCGCTCTCGGTGAGCGCCTGTCGTGCGCGCACCTGCTCCGTGACGTC
>JBBQYZ010000099.1:0-8078 GCA_038208205.1 Gemmatimonadales bacterium
GTCGCGGTGGGCGCGCACATGGCGCCGGCACGGCAGGCCGCCGAGCGCGCGATCACGCTCGTGCGGGATTCCCTGGAGCTGGTGCCGTTCAACCGGATACCGCGCACCAGTCGCGTGGTGAGCCTCACGGTCGCGCCCCGCGCGGAGCTGAGCGCCGGCACCACGTTCGACGCCGAGCTCCGGGGAATGTTCCCGCAGCTGCGATCGCAGACGCTGATGCCGGAGATCGTGTTCGACGCCACCGCCGGCGCCGCGGCCGGAGCGGGCGGGGCGTACGTGGCGAGCCCCATTCCGCGGCTGCAGCCGGCCGCGGTGGAGAACGCGCTGCGTGCGGCCGACGGGGCCGACATGGTCATCGTGTCGTCGTACTTCGGCGCCAGCTCCAGCACCGCGACGCTGGCCGCCACCGGCGGGCTGCCCGAGCTGATCGACGGGTTGAACAAGGCAGGACGGAAAGTCGTGCTCGTCTCATTCGCCAATCCGTACCTCGCGCGGGACCTGCCGGCCACGGCGGTTTTCCTCGAAGCGTGGAGCGGATCCCCGCTCTCGCAGCGGGCCGCGGCGCGCGCGCTGCTCGGCCTGGCACCGATTACCGGACAGCTTCCCGTCAGCATCCCATCGGTCGCGCCGTACGGCGCCGGCCTCCGTCGCGACGTCACCGCGCCGCCTATACCGTGACCGCGTGACGGGCGTGCAGCGGTGGTCCCGCTCCGTGTGACCGATCCGGCCAAATTTTTGCGCTGCGCCGGACGCGGTCTCGCGGCGGCGCCGTTGACGCGGCTCCCCGATCTCCGTATATCAGGTCCACGCCGTCGGACCGTTTAAGCACAGTGTGTTACTTAATGAGGCCGACGGTGCGGGCGACGCTCTTGACATTAGTGACGCGGTGTTACTAATTCGCGTCTCATGCGCGAGCGCCCCGCCGTCCCGATGAAGTCGGCTGTCCGACGTACGACGCTCGCCGTGGACGTCGTCGTCCTCTCGCCGCGCGGTGATGCACTCGCCGTCCTGCTGGTACGCACGCCCGCCGGCGCCCGGGAGCGATGGTCACTCCCCTGGGATGGCCCCGCCGCGGATGAGTCGCTCGAGGACGCCGCGGCGCGGGTGGCGCACCAGGTGCTCGGCGCTGCCCCGACGGTCTTCGAGCAGATCGGCGCCTTCGGCGATGCGAAGCGCCACCCGGGCGACGCCGGTGTCTCGGTTGGCATCGTGGCGCTCACGCCGGCCAGCGCCACCGTCCCCGCGGCTGACGCGGAGTGGTTCGCGATCGGCGCCCTTCCCTCACTCGCGCCACGGCACCGCACGGTGGTGGAGCGCGCCGCCGCTGTCGTCCGCCAGCGGGTGGACCAGTCACCGCTCGCCTTCCGGCTGCTCCCGGCGGCGTTCACCCTGAGCGATCTCCAGGGGATCTACGAGATCCTGCTCGATCGGCACCTTCACAAGGCGAGCTTCCGGCGCGCGCTACAGGCGAGCTACCTGGTGGAGCCCACCGATGAGTGGCGGAGCGAAGGGCGGGGCCGCCCGGCACAACTGTTCCGGTTCGCGCCGAGGAAGCGCCGAGGGGTCAGACGCGGCGTACGATTCGATCTGTTCAGCGAGTGACGCGGCGGGGGACTCGGGCGTCCTGACCGAAGCGAGGCACCAACCGGGAGCCGGTGCGCCGGTGGCGATCGGACCGCGCGTCGACGGCTCGCGCCCGGTCAGGACGACGCGGCGCGGCGGGCGCCGACGGACCAGCGCGCCCCACGGCATGTCGTGCCGTTTCGCTCTTGCCTCTGGCACATTAGTCGCAATATGTTATTTACGTCCAAACTCGGGGCGGAGGATGCTCGACTACCTGGACGGGCTCTGCGCAGCACTGCTCGCGCGCAACGGTACGGAGATCCGGCGGCTGCTGCGCCATCCGCTCGCTCGCGCGCTGCCGCGCCGCGTGCGCGAGGAGGGGTACGCCATTGCCCGCGCCGGCCCGGAGAGCTTTCGTGCGCCCGTGCAGACGTTGCACTTCTATCACCAGACCCTGCACCTGCTCGGCGCCCGCCCCGCATCGATACGCGATGACGGGGTGACGATCGAGACGTCGGCATCGGGCGAGGCGCCGCAGCTCGAGATGCCGCTGACCGAGTTGCCGCGCCGCGCCGCCAACGGATGACCGGCGTCTAGTCGGCCCGTCTCCGCATGGTCCGCTGGCACAGAACGCGACGCGCGATCGCGGCGTTGTCGCGCGCGATGCGGAACAGCTCCGCGATCACCGCGCTCTCGTTCTCACCTTCCAGGTCCTCCACGACGAGTGGCGCGACGTTGTCGCCCCGTCGTGGCGCGGCACGCGGCTCGATCACCACCCGCCCGCGCCGCCGCTCGCTGCTCGGGGCGCCGTGATCGCCCGCCATGAGCTCTACCTTCACGTACCCGCCCCCCGGCATCGGCCGCGCATAGAGCGTCCGGTCGCCGCGCGCCGCACGTCCTGTCACGTCAGCTGCGTCCGTGCCTTCGTCGTGTTGCTGGTTCAGCACCTGCACCTCCCGCTCGACTCCGTCCCGCCCCGCCCTGCGGCCGTGACGCCGCGAGCATCCCCTCCAATCCCTGCATTGCCCGTGCGAGCGCGCGCGCCGTCGGGCGCCGGTTGAGCGTCTCGCCCCAGCGGTCGCCCGTCTTGGCCACCCGCGCCGGCACGGTACGAACGGTGAACGCCTCGGTGCGCAGCCGGCCGGTGAGCTCGCGTGGCGCCAGTGGCGTGGAGACCGAGGCAACGGCACGGGCGCGCACGCTGTAGGCGCTCGCCATGCTCTTGCCACGGGCGTTCTGCATCGCGTCCACGTAGATGCTCCCCGCTGGCCGGCTCCGGATCGACCGCTCGGTGGTCGCGAGCTCCGGCCGTGCCGCCACGAGGACCTCGGCTACCAGCATCGCGAAGCGGGCCGACGTCTCGTACGGCGTGTTCGGCGGCAAGGCCGTGACCAGGTGCATGCCGGTCGACCCTGAGGTCTTCGCGGCGGCCCGGAGTCCGCATTCTTCCACCACTCGCAAGACGTCGCGCGCCAGATCGACCACGGCCGAGAACGGGACGTCGTCGTCGGGATCGAGGTCGATCAGGCAACGGTCGGCCGCGTCGATGTCGGCGACGCGCGAGAGCCAGGGATGCACCTCGATCGCGCCGAGCTGCACGGTATACAGGAGCGTGGCGAGGTCTCCCCCGATGATGCGCGGCCTGACCCCTTTGTCCTCGGTCGGCAGGGGCGCCACGCGCACGACGTCGGGCACGTGCGGTCCGGCGTCCTGCTGGAAGAACATCCCGCCGGCGATTCCCTCGGGGTACCGCTTGAGCACGAGCGCTCGGTCGGCGATCTGTGGCAAGAGCAAGGGCGAGATGCGCGTGTAGTAGCGCATCAATGCGCCCTTGGTGACACCCGCTTCCGGGAAGTACTCCTTGTCGAGACTCGAGACGTGGAGGGAGATGCCGCGTCCCAGATCGAGCTCTCCGGCGGCGTTTTCGCGCTCGATCGCCGTCAGCTGCGCCTCGATCTCCGCCGGTGAGCCCGATCGACCGGCAGCGCGCCGGCGGGTGGAGGCGCCCGGCTTGGTTGCCGGCCGGGTAGTGCCGACGGTCTTGGCGACCTTGGCGACCGTGGCCTTCTTGGTCGGCGGCTTTCGCGCATTCTTGCTCGCGACCTTACGCGGCGTCTTCGGTGCCATGTCCCTTGATCTCCCCTGTGCCCCAGCGCTGCAGGCTCACCCCCTCGATCGTCACGTCGCGCGCCGCCTTGTCGTCGCGTGTGCCGAGGTAGATCGGCTGCCGGAGCAGTCGCTCCGCGGTCCACTCGGCGAACTTCACCTCGACCACGATTTTTGGCGTGACCCAGTGGGCGCGCTCGTTGGTCCGCGGGGGTGCGCCGAAGGGCGACGTGGCCCGCTCGAGACCGAGCAGCCGCGCGTGCATCTGGGCCAACCCGTCGCGCGTGAAGCCGCCGCCCGTATGCCCGACGTAGACGAACTGTCCGTCGTTCGCGAAGGCGCCGAGCAGCAATGCGCCGAAGTACTGGCGCGTCTTGCGCGGCTCGGTGAATCCGCCGACCACGAACTCAGCACGAAACTGCAGCTTCAGCTTGCGCCAGTCGTCCGATCGTGCCCCGGGCTGGTACCGCGCGTCGATCCGCTTGGCGATGATCCCCTCCCAGCCCGCCCGCCGCGCGCGCGCGAGCATCGTCGCGCCGCGCGCGCTCGTGTCGCTCAGCAGCACGGCATCGTCACCTGCCTCGCCCGCGCCGCCCGCCTCCTCGAACAGGGCTTCGAGCCGCTCACGCCGTTCGGACCAGGGGCGGGTCGCGAGGGCGGTGCGCCCGTCGCGCAGGAGATCGAACACCACGAGTGACGTCGGCGCCTCGACTGCGAGACGCACGATCTCGTCCGGATCCTTGAGGTGCATGCGGGACTGCAGTTGCTGGAACTCGCTCGCGGCCGCGGCGCGCCGCCGGCCGCGCCGTCGGCCACGCGCCACGATCTCTCCGTCGAGCAGCAACGTGCGGCCGGCGCGGCGTGCCATCTCGCGCAACCCGAGGACGAGCTCGGGAAATGGAGCGCTCTTGTCCTTGCCGTTTCGCGTCATCAGGCGGACCCGTCGCGCCGAGGCCTCCGCGAGCACGCGCATGCCGTCGTACTTGGGCTCGAACGTCCACCCGGCGCCGCGAGGCAGCTCGTGTCCGAGCGTGGCGTACATCGGCTCGGGAAGGTTCGCGCGGGTGGTAGGCACGCTGCCGCTTGGGGCAAAACGAATGCCCACCACGGTCGGGGTCGGCACTCACGGGGCGCAGGAAGCACGAGCGGGGAGCACGAGCAACGAGCGCCCTGACACTCGTGGCGTCAGGGCGCTCGGGCGGTCCCAGCGCGCGAGGAAGAGTGCGGACCGGGGGCCCGGGGGCTCCCGATCCGATCGTCGAGACCTCGGGATCAGGCGGGCTTGGTCACGTCGGCCGCCTGAGGGCCCTTCTGGCCCTGGACGATCTCGAACTCGACCTTGTCTCCTTCCGCGAGCGACTTGAAGCCGTTCCCCTCGATGGCGCTGAAGTGGACGAAGACGTCGGGGCCACCCTCACGCGAGATGAAGCCGAAGCCCTTCGCGTCGTTGAACCACTTCACGGTGCCGTTGATGCGAGCCATGAACCGTACCTCTTACCCGAGCTGTGCCGGATCCCGCGTGCGAGATAGTGGCCATCGCCGGCCGCCGCTCGTCGGCGTGACCCTGTGATGCCCCGTCGCGTCTGTCGTTCGACGCCCGGGGCGGGACGTGTAAACGGATGGGGCAAGTTTTGTGCACGGCGGTACTTGCGTGCGATCACTGGCGTGGCTGACATGCAAAGCGGGGCCGAAGTCGGCCCCGCTTTGCGAATGGACACGGGTGACGCTGGCGATCGCCTCAGGCGGCGCCGGCGATGTAACGGGCGAGCCGACCGCACTCGCGGCACTGCAGGGTGACCTGCGAGCGCGGAGGCGGAGGGAAATCGTCAGGGGTTCGCGCGATCTGCCCAGAGCAGGACGGACAGCTCAGGGGCGAGCCGTTCCGGTCGTTCGCGATCAGGTGGAGCGCTTGCACTGGGTTATACGTAGCCGGGCGCGGCTTGCGCATTGGCCCTCCAAGATGTTTTTCACACCAACCCGGGAAGTGGCGCCGGGCCGCTCTGACGAATAGTAACCCTTAAAAGGCCTAAAGCACAGTGGTGCATCGTCTTGCGACTAAACTGCGCTTCCTGGCCCTCATGGGGCTCGGACCGATGGGCGCCTGTGGACCACACGCGCACATCCCCCCACGGCCTGTCGTCGTCCCTTCGGCACTCGCCGACACGGACCGCGGTGCCAGGCTCGCGCGTACACTCGCACCCCTTCTATACCTCCAGCGGGACGAGTGGTTCCCCCTGAGCCGCGCCGTCGCCGTGGTGCACCCCACACGTCGGATCATCGCGTATCACCTGCTGTGGCGCGACGACGTCCACGGCTCGTGGATTCCCTTCACCGTGCCGACGGACGAAGAGGTGGTGTGGGTCGGCTATGACGACTCGGGCGCACCCACTGACATATGGACGTACTGGCACGGCAAAACGCTGCACGCCGACTGGCGCGGCCGAGGCACCCCGGCGATCGACGTCCAGTGGGGGAAGCATGGCTCCCTGCCGCGCGGCATCATCGAGAGCGACCTGCCCCGACTCCGCACCCTGAACGCCTTCTACGCCTTTCACTTCATCGGGCTGCCCGACATCCTCCTCGGCCGCCTGACCCGGCCGGGCCCATCGGGGTTCTTTCACTCCTACGCCCGCTACCGCGACTTCTCGCGCGTGCTCGTCCTCCGCGACTCGCTCGACGCCGTACTGCGTACCGAGGATCCCCGCCTGGGCCTCAGGGCGGTGTTCGGCAAACCCTACTCGAACAAGAACGCCTGGCCGTGACCAGGCGACCATCGCGACGTGCGTAACCTCCTCCCGGTACCCAAACGGGTTGAGCGGGCGATTCGGCGAGGGGGGGTGGCGTCGTCGTGACGGCGACGTTATGTGACGGTGCGATTCACAGCTCCTCGGAGTCCGTCTCGCGCCAGGTGCCGTCGGGACGGCGCCAGATGCGCCGCCCCACGCGCCACGGACGCTTGTCCGAGAACTGCTTTCCGCCGGTGAAGTGCTCGGCGTCGTCGATCGACTCCATCATGTCGTTCGCCTTGGCGCTCGCCTCATCTGCCCAGTGGACGATCTCTGCCTCCGTCGTCATCGGCTGCACCGGGCTCCCGAACTCCAGTGAGCCGTGGTGGGAGAGGATCATGTGCTGCAGGTCGAGCAGCTGTCCGTCGCTGCACACCGGCGCACGCAGCGCTGCGAGCCGCCGCTCCAGCATGAGGCATCCCAGGACCACGTGCCCGAGGAGCAGCCCGCAGGGAGTGCTGGTGAAGCCGCCGGCCTCGATCGTATACGCCTCGACCTTGCCCACGTCGTGCAGCAGCGCGCCGGCGACAACCAGGTCGACGTCGGCCCGCATCGTCTTGGCCGTGGTGCGCGCGATCTGCGTGACTTCGAAGACGTGCAGCAGCAGTCCGCCGATCTTGGCGTGGTGGCCGTTCGGGGAGCCGGGCGTGCGCTCGAACTTCTCCCGGAAGTCGTCGTCCGCGAAGAAGAGGTCCACCACGCGCCGCAGCACCGGATTCGCCATCTCGGCGCGCTGCCGGTCGACCCAGTCCCACAGCTTGATGGTATCGCCGGCGATCCGTGGGAGGAACGCCTCGACGTCCACCAACTCGTTCGGCAGGATGCGCAGCGGGCCGGTGAGCTGGATCTGCCGTTTCCCCGTCTTGGGGTAGAGGCCCACCTGCCCGATCGCCTGCACCACGCTGCCGCGCAGGGCGCCGTCGGCCCAGTCGCGCTGGTTGCTCCAGATGGGCGAGGTGTCGAGGTGACCCGACGCGTTGCCGAGCGTGAGGACCCAGTACGGGTCACCGTTGGCCTGCGTCTTCTCGACGCGATCCACGACGAGGAGCTCGTGCTGCACACGTTCGCCCACGGCGATCTGGCCGATGTTCAGCGGAGGCATGCCCCAAGGTTGCAGGGCGGTGCGCCGCCGGGCAAGCACCGTGTTGCAGTTCGTGCTGGCCGACTGCGTCGCAGTGCACCATGTTCTGCGCGTCATCGTGTGTCGTCGTCGATCGAATTCCGTCGCGCGTGCGACGCGATACGATGTCGAACGGTGATCGTCACGCAGTTGTCGGAGGCGGTGCAAGGCCGCCGGGCGCAACCATGCGCCCGAAACTTGCGCACGGACGAAACGATTCGCGCAGCACCGGCAGCCACTATCGGGCAGAGGAGACGCAGCGATGGCAACGAAGAAAGCGGGGCGCGGTTCAAAGCGCAGCACGGGCAAGAAGACGGCGCGGCGCAGCGGGCCGGCTATCAGCAAGCGGTCAGGTGCCAAGAAGTCGGGCGCCAAGCGCGGCACGGCCAAGCGCGGCACGGCCAAGCGCGGCGGCGCCAAGAAGTCTGGTGCCAAGAAGTCGAGCGCCAAGCGGGGCTCGGCCTCGCGCGGACCGGCGATCAGCAAGCGCTCGGGCGGCGCGA
>JBBQYZ010000100.1:0-8040 GCA_038208205.1 Gemmatimonadales bacterium
CCGGTCGAGCTGATGTCGAAGGCCAACCAACATCAGCAAGAGATCATGCGCGAATTCGCGCTGATCCAATTCACCGACGATGCGGCGCGCCAGGACCTCCCGGCCCGCTTGCTCGAAATGGCCGATCGGCACCGGCGGGAGTTCTCGACCCTGCGGTTTCGGCGCAGCGACGAATTGGCGGCTGCGATCGAGCACGGCGAACCACACATCGACATGGAAATCGATGTTCCACCTGCGGCCGGCCCCGCCGCGTTGGAGATGCGCAGCACACTCCAAGAAGCCGACGAGTTCTGCCGTCGGGGTGAGCTGCTGACGCTCGCCACGCCTTGGGAGTACGTCGCGTTCCGCGAGTGGTTCCTGAACGAGATCGTGCGTCAGCTCGATGGCAAGCCGCCGACTCCGTGGCGAGACGAGGCCGAGTCATGACTTTCGCTTGCCTTCTCTGACTATCGGGTAGAGAACGGACATATGAACGACTCTCCACTGCTCCACGCCGCGAACCGCCTCGAACGAATCGTCGAAGGCATCGAGCACGCAACGAGCCTCGATGGCCCGGCCGACCAGCTTGGCGGCATCGTCGCGCAGGCGATACCCAACGGCCCCGCGAAGGACTTCCTCAGCGGTACCTGGCTGGGGCATTCGCTGCATCCGATGCTCACCGACCTTCCCATCGGCTTCTGGACGTCGGCATTCGTGCTCGACCTCGTCGGCGGGAAGAAATCGCGGCCGGCGGCCGAGTTCCTCGTGGGATTGGGCGTGCTCAGCGCGTTGCCGACGGCAGCGAGCGGTGCCGCCGACTGGTCCGATACCGGCGGACGGACGCGTCGCGTCGGTCTGGTGCACGCCGCCGCGAATACGTCCGCGCTCGTGCTGTACGCGTGGTCGTGGAAGGCGCGGCATCAGCGTCGACATGCTCGCGGCGTCGCGCTCGGGATGCTCGGCGCGACTGCGGCGACGGTCGGAGGGTTTCTCGGCGGCCACTTGCTCGCTCGACGAGGGATCGGAGTCGATCACACCGCTTTCGATGACGGGCCGTCCGACTGGGCGCCGACTGTCGAAGAGTCGAGCGTGTCATCTGAGGCGCGCCGAGTCGAAGCCGACGGTGTGCCGGTGCTGCTGCTGCGGCGTGACAACCACATCCTCGCCGTGGGCGCGACATGTCCCCATCGCGGCGCGCCCCTCGAAGAAGGCACCTTCGACGCCGACACCGTGACGTGCCCCTGGCACGGCAGTTGTTTCGCGCTCGCCGACGGCGCGTTGCTGCGCGGCCCGTCCGCGATGCCGCTACCGCGCTACGAAACGCGTGTGAAGGACGGCACAGTCGAAGTCCGGGCGTTTGCCGGCTGACCCGATCCGGGCAGCAGTGTCAGATGGAATTCATCCTCTGGCTCATCGCCGTCATCCTCGTCATCTCCGGAATCGTCGTTCTCATCCGCGGACAAATCGCCTACGGGCTGGTCCTGATCGTCGTAGGACTGCTCGTCGGGCCCGGTGGAGTGAGCATCTTTACTTGACGGTCTGACGGCAACCTGCTCTCAGACAACGGCCTGGAGCGCGCGTTCAGGGCAGGAGCGAGAGATGCGTGGCGACGCCGGTGATCTCCAGCACCTTGCGGACGTGCGCCTGAGGAGAATCAAGCACCAGTTCGCCGTCCTCACCGAGACGATTCCGCGCTGCGACCAGGACGCCGATACCGGACGAGTCGAGGAACGCGAGCTCGCAACAGTCGAGCACGACGCGGAGGGTTCCCTCGTCGATGACGCGATTCAGAAGGTCGCGCAACTGCGGCGCCGTGGCCATGTCGATCTCGCCGCGCACGGCGATCAGAGTGGCGGAGTCACCCGCCGTCAAGTCCAACTGCAGGTCGGCCACCCACTACTCCTCCGACGAGGACCTCACGACCGGGGACGCATCGAATGCGGTTCTGCACAATATGACGATCGTCGCGTCGTCGCGCATCCGGCCGTCGGAGAACAGCTGCGCCTCGTCGAGACACCGCTTGACGATGGCCGGGGCCTCGTCGCACCGCGACCCCCTGATCAGCGTGCGTAGGCGCTCGACGCCGAAGAACTCGCTGTCGACGTTACGAATCTCGATGACGCCGTCTGTGTACGCGCAGAGGTTGTCGCCCGGCTGCATCCTTGCGGTGTCGCTTCTCCAACGAGACTCCGTCGAACCGAGAAACGGGCCGACGAGCGGGCCGGTGGGCTCGAGTTCGATGTCACCGTCATCCGAGCTGATGAACGCAGGGGGGTGCCCGGCGTTCGCATACCGGATACTTCCGTCCTCTGTGTTGACGACGGCGACGAACGCGGTGAGGAAGACCTCGGGGTCCATCTGACCCAGCTGCTCCGCAGCCGCGCTCACCGCTTCGCCCGGCGCGACATCCGCAGCAAGCGATGCCCGGAGCAGCTCCTTGCACCGGAGGGCGAGGATGCCTTCGGTCGCGCCATGCCCGGCGATATCGACGACGATGAGACCGAGGTCGCCCCGGAGAGGCACGATGTCGTAGCAGTCCCCCGCCGCGACGCCCTCGGCGGCTCGGAGCTGTGCGGCGACCTCCCACCCGTCCGGAAGCTCGCCGACTTCCGGCTCGAGTTGGGATCGCAGCGCGAGCACGACGGCCGCATTCTGCTCGATCGCTTCCCGTGCGCGTTCGGCGTCGATGCGGTGTTCGTCGAGCAACCGCCGCATGTCGTCGATGTCCGCGCCGAGCTCGGCGATCTCGGGAGGGCCCGACGCACGGATCGGCGCGTCGCGATCTCCCTCCCGGACGCGGCGTACGTCCGCAACCAGACGGTCGATCGGCCGTGTCACCCATCGGCGAATCAGCCAACCGGCGCCGAGCGTGCCCATGAAGAGGAGCACGGTGAACACGACGACGAGATACGTGAGCTCCCGGCGCGTGCTCGAAGCGCGCTCGTCCGCGGTGACGCCGACGGTGGTGACACGACGGTCGAGCGCCCCGAGCTGGGCGCGCAGGTGGTCGAACTGGGCGGACCCGGCGCCGGCCGTGATCTGGAGGAGCGCCGCGTTTCGATCCCCGTTGCGCACCAGCGCGATTTCCGGCTCCGCGGCCTAGGTCCGCCACCGCTCGCCCGCCGCGACGACGCGGTCCAGCGCCGCGTCGATGCCCTCGATGTCGGACGAGTCGGCTCGCAACAAGCGGACCACGCGGTTCACCTCGCGACGGCCGTCGTTGTACGGCGCCAGCAGGGCTTCGGCCCCGCTGATCACGAAACCGCGCTCACCCGTCTCTTGGTCCGAGTAGGCGGCGCGCAGCCGCTCCACGTGCTCGCGGGCCACCCGAACCGTCCGACCGTGAGCGGCCGCATCGTCTCGCGCACGGATCAGCGCTCGCGCTACCCCGCCCAGAACCGCTACCCCGAGGACCACGACGACGAAGAGGAGCAGCAGGCGTCGCCGGAGCAGCATCCGGTCGCACAATAGTTGGGGGACAATTGCAATCGGTCTGGAGAAACCGGGGGACTGACGCCGGCAAGTCTTTGTTTAGAGCCGCAATCACCGGGGGTACCAATGATTGTGCCGGCCCCTCCCGGCACACCGACAGGCGACGCGGGCTTCGGCCCGCGTCGCCGTCGTTTCTGACCGAATTTTTGTGGGCTCTCAGGCGGGCGTGCTGGACCGTTTCGTGCAGCGAAAGGCGCTCGCGCCATTGTCCGATTCCAACTCGAGATCGTCGACGACCGCGGCGACGATCATGCGCGAGAACTCGTTCTCGACGAGCGCCCCAGCCGTTGCGCGTCCTTCTACGTCGACGACACCCGGCGCGAAGACGAACGTCAACGTGATGTCACCGCCGAGAGCACCCGAAATCAGGGTGCAGAGCTCGCTCACTGCGATACGCAGGTCATCGATGTCCTCGTAATCGAACCCTGCGCGGCTGCCGGCGTCGGCCGAGGTGAGGCGGGCCAGACGCAGGAACTCCGGGGTTCCCGGAAACGTGATCGTGATCTGTGGCCGGCCGTCCATCGGCGCAGCATAGGCAGGCACGATGTTTTGGCACCGCGCGGAGCGGGCACCCTGTCCGCCGAGCGGAGGGGGTCGGCGCGCGCCTCGTACGCTGCAAAGGGCGAGGCCGTCGACTCAGATATCGCCCCGGGAGGCTCTGGCAACATGGACGAGAACGTGCGCCAAGCGCTCTCGGAGAGTCCCGACGCGGTTTCCCTGGTCGTGCCCCCGTCGTCGGAATACCTGAGGACCGTCCGCCTCGTGGCTGCGGACGCCGCAGTTCGAGCCGGACTCGACTGCGAAGAGGTCGAGGACTTCAGGATCGCGGTCGACGAGCTGTGCCACCTCGTGATGTCTGCGACTGATCACTTCGTCGAGCTCGGGGTCGTGTCGGCCGAAGGTCGCGTCATCGCCCATGGGCATGCCGCCGTTCGCCCCGGCACCGCGCCGCATACGCCTGGGGAACTCTCGGCATTGATCCTCGAATCGACCGCGGACTACTACGACGTCGAATCCAAGGACGACGAGGTCAACTTCGCCGTCATCAAGCAGGCACGCCGAGTGATGGCGGACCAGCTATGACCGACACCCCCGACGAGACGCCGCGTGACAACGCCGCGACACTCACGAAGTTCGTCGAGTACCGACGCACGCGCGACCGAGCGCTCCGGAACGAACTGGTCGAAGAACACATGCGGCTGGCCGAGTTCCTGTCACGGCGTTTTGCGCATCGCGGAGAGCCGCTCGACGATCTCCGGCAGGTCGCGCTTGTCGGTCTCCTCAAGGCAGTCGAGCGCTTCGAGCCCGATCGCGCACTGCAGTTCTCGTCCTTCGCGATGCCCACGATCCTCGGCGAGCTGAAGCGTCACTTCCGCGATCGTGGCTGGGCGGTCCGGGTGCCGCGGCGGGTGCAGGAGCTGCATCTCGAGCTCGATCGCACGATCGCAGGATTGAGCCAGGAACTCGGCCGACCTCCGACGCCACGCGAGATCGCCGACCGCGCCGGTGTGCGGGAAGAGGACGTGCTCGAGAGCATGGAGGCCAACAGCCTCTACCGGCTGCCGTCGCTCGACGGCATGCGCGGCGGCGACGAAGCGGGCGGCTCGCCGTCTGATCGCATCGGCGACGTCGACCCCGAAATGGACGCAGTCGACGACCGCCTCGCAGTGAGCGAGATGCTGTCGATCCTGCCCGAGCGCGAGCAGACCATCGTCTACCTCCGATTCTTCGAGGGTCTCACGCAGTCGGAGATCGCGCAGCAGATCGGCATCAGCCAGATGCACGTCTCGCGGCTTCTGGTGCGCAGCCTCGAGACGCTCGGGACCCACACTGCCGCTGGCGCGGAGTCGTGAGCGACCAGATGGCCGTAGAGTCGGGAGTCGGCGCGCAGCCGGGCCTGGAAAGCAGCAGGACCAGCCCGGTCGGCCGGCACGAACGGCACGGAAGGAGTGCATGATGTCGCGTGAACCGGAAGCAGTCGAGGTAGCGCTGACACCGCTCGCACTCGAACGCGGAGGAACGGCCAGTCAGCCGGTCATTGTGGCGCACGGGGAAATCGACGTCGCCACGTCGCCTGCCCTTCGGTCAGAGCTCGCGGCTGTGCTCGCGTTGCGCCCGGTTGAGGTCACGCTCGATTTGAGCGACGTGAGCTTCGTCGACTCATCGGGGCTCGGCGTGCTCGTGGGCGCGCTCAAGCGTCTCCGCGAGACCGGCGGCGAACGCTTCGCGATCGTTGGTGCTCAAGATGCGGTACGCAAGATCTTCAGCATCACCGGCCTGAACACGCTGTTCGAGCTGCCGGAGTCCTGAGGGTTCAGGGCACGCGCCCTTCGCCCTTCTGGTTGGCGCCCCGCTCGAGCATCTCCTTCTCGTGCGCGGCGACCTCGGGGTCGAGTTCGTGCTCGTCGGCGTCTGCTTCCTCGTCGGGCGTGGGCATCCGATCGGGCTGCGCGTGAATCTCGGCCTCTGCCCGCTCGGCTTCTCGGGTCGTCGGGGTCGGGCGGGTGGTGTCGGGCATCGTGCCTCCTGTTTCAGCTCTCGATTCGGAATTGGTCGGAACTCTCGGTTGCTCGCAGTTCCAACGGCTCGCACGCGGCGAGGATTTCGGCCGCGTCGGGCGAGTCGTCGAACACGGCCAGCCACACCGATCCTGCGGGTGACACCGGAACATCGAACACACCTGCCGGACTGTGACGGCGGTGCCGACGCCGAGCCGGGCCTGATCGGTGGCCCGATCCCGCGCCGACGGCACCAACCAGCGCAATGTCGTCCAAGGCGATGCCGTGAACGTTCAGCCGTGCCACCGCCTTGCGGGCGCGCTCGATCGAGCGGAACTTCGCGATCACCGACGGGGGGCCGCGGCGCGCCGGCGTGCGGGCAACAGGTTCAGACATACGAACCCTGTACCCGTAGACGCAGGCGCGCACACTCCGGCTGGTCTGCTCTGACGCCGCGCTCGGGCAGACCTCTGCCATTCCCGGAGATGATGTCGCAGGCGAGGCCCGATACGCAGCGTCGATCCTCGACGTCGTCCACGAGTTCGAACGCGCGGCGTACACCGGACAGTTCGCGGCGCGCGCCGAGGGCGAGATCGAATGCTTCACGTGTCACCAGCGTCTGGCGGCGAGCAGTGCCGCCACCCGTCAATTCCGGAGACTCGAAGGCGCGTCCGACCCGACGACATGCTCGCAGTCGCGGCGCTCGCCTAGAGCGGCATGCTCGCGCTGCGTACCGGTCCCAGATCCCGCTCGCACCAGACGGTCTTGCCGCAGCCGAGTACGACGACGCCCCACACCCAACCGAGAGCCTCGACGATCGGGAGCCCTCGGCCACGCGTGCCTTGCTCGGCTTGGGAGAGCTGCGGGAGGCCGCCACCGAGGTCGGTAACCTCGATACGGATGGCATCGTTCGTGACCGTCACGTTGAGCTCGATCTCGGTGCAGGCGTGCACGACCGCATTCGTGACCAACTCGCTGACGATGAGGCGTGCGTCCTGGCACTGGTCGATCCACCCCGACGACGCGAGCACACCATCGCAATAGGCACGCGCCAGAGCGGGGCTCTTGACTGTGGGCTCGAGGATCATGCATTACGACCGTTCCCGCCTCGCAATGCGCGCAAACAGTTTCCGCGCGTGGGCACTCGGGTACCAAACGCGGCACAGACGAATGCCATGAAAGCCGCGTCGTGAAGGAAGGCCAGATGAAGTACACGCTCCCCGACCTCGGCTACGACTACTCGGCGCTCGAGCCTCACTACTCCGCGGCGATGCTCGAACTCCACCACGACAAGCACCACGCGGCCTACGTGAAGGCGCTCAACGAAGTGCTCGAACAGCTGGAGGGTGCGCGTGAGTCCGACGACTTCGACGCGATCACCGGACTCGAGAAGAAGCTCGCGTTCAACTTGTCCGGCCACGTCTTGCACACGTTGCTGTGGAAGAACCTCTCACCCGACGGTGGCGACAAACCACAGGGTGAGCTCGCGTCGGCGATCGACGAGTTCTTCGGATCCTTCGACCGTTTCCGCAGCCAACTCGCGGCCGCGACGACAACCGTGCAGGGCTCGGGTTGGGGCGCTCTGGCATGGGAACCCCTCGGAAAGCGGCTCTACGTCGCCCAGATCTACGACCACCAAGACAACATCGGGCAGAGCTCGGGGCCGCTGCTGGTGATGGACGCATGGGAGCATGCGTACTACCTGGAGTATCAGAACCGGCGACCCGACTACGTCGAAGCGCTCTGGAACATCGTCGACTGGTCGGATGTCGGCACGAAGTTCGAGCGTGCCCGCAGCAGCTCGGAACAATGACCGCACAGACCCACTGAATCGAGGACTCTGTCATGATCCGCAAAATGAAGCACGCAGTTCGATGGGTTGCCATCGGCGCCGCATTGGCGTACGTGTTCGATCCCGAGCGCGGGACCGCGCGCCGGGAAGCGTTGCGCACGCGCGGCCAGGAGCTGATCGACCGCGTGACAGGTTCGGGCGCGCAGCTCAGCACCACGGATCACGCGTACGCGCCGGCCGAGTCTCGAGAGTCGACAGCACCAGGCAACGGCAACGCAG
>JBBQYZ010000101.1:0-8034 GCA_038208205.1 Gemmatimonadales bacterium
GCTTCGACGGTGGGATTGCCGCGGCTGTCGAGGATCTCGCGGGCATGGATGTCAGCGATGGTGGCGGGCATGAAGATCGGTTCGAGGTGGTAGGTAGAGCGTGATATCTGTCGGCGGGCGGCAGGCACGCCGACGCTAGGCCGAGCGCTCGGTGTGCGACGCGGCAATCGGCGGTTCCGTGGTCGCGACACCGTAGTCGTCGCGCATCACGTCCGCCATGCGCTGCCACACGACGCGCATCAGCTCGTGCCGGCTGTCGTAGTCGAACCCGGCAGTGGCGACGGGCGCGAGGAAGTGTACATGCACGGTGCCGGCGCGAACGCGCCAGCTTCCCTTGCGCATCACTTCGCGCGCGCCGTATACCACGCACGGCACCACGGGCGCCTTGGCGGCGATGGCGAGCACGAATGGACCTTTCTTGAACGGGCGCAGGTGATAGTCGCGCCCGCGCGTGCCCTCGGGGTACACCACGACGCTACGTCCGCGCTCGACGTCGAGCGCCGCGGTGCGATACGAGTCGAACGCCGACTTGCGGTTGTCTCGTGACAGGAACACCACACCGGCGGCCTCGGCGCCCCGCCCGAAGATCGGGATTCGGCGCAGCTCCTCCTTGGCCACAAAAGTGTAGCGCGGCAGCACGGAGGCGATGGCGAAGACGTCGAACCAGCTGACGTGATTGCTGGCGTACACTGTGCCCCGCTGGCGCACGACGTGCTCGGCGCCGTGCACGGCGAGACGCGCGCCTGCGGCGCGGCATATCGTGCGCGCCCAGGTCTGCATGCACCACTGCGGCACGCTGCGCTCGCCCTCGGGAAGACCGAGCAGATGTGCGACGACGGCCACCGGCGCGAGCAGGATGGTCATCACCGCGACGGCGATACCGGTGAGCAGCGTGCGAAACATGTCATGAAAGGTGGTCGTGGCCGCGGGTCGGGTCAACGCGCGCGCCCACGACGATCACGGGGTTGGCACCGGCCGCCTCGACGGCGCCGATGCACGTGAGCGGAATACCGAACAGGCGCTCGAACGCCGTCACGTCGGCGCCCCCGAATGGCAGCGTCACGAGGAGCTCGTACTCCTCGCCACTCGCCAGGGCCTCCTCGGGACGGACGCCGGTCATGCGCGGCACCGAGGCCGCTTCCAGGACGAGCGTCACGCCACTGGCCCGCGCGAGATGCTCGGCATCGCCGATCAGGCCGTCTGAGATGTCGATCGCGGCGGTTGTGCCCTGATCGGCGAGCCAGCGCGCCTCGGCGACGCGTGGCACCGGGGTGGCAAGCCGCGCACGATGCGCCGGATCCGGCGTTCGACCGTCGAGCAGCGCGAGCAGCGCGGCGCGCGGCCCGCCGAGACGGCCGGTGACGAACAGTGCGTCGCCAGGGCGCGCACCGGCACGGCTGGTGGGCCGAACGACGCTGCCCAGCACCGTAGTCGTCAACGAAAGCTCGGAGGCGCGTGCCACGTTGCCGCCGAGGATCGCGCATCCGACACGCCCTGCGACCGCGCCCACTCCGCGGGCGACGTCCACCAACACCGACTGCCAGCTCTCGGGGACGGCAAGCGCGAGCAGGAGGCCGAGCGGTGCAGCGGCCATCGCGGCGAGATCGCTGAGTGCGGCGGCCGCGGCGCGCGCGCCGACCTCCTCGGGTGAGAGCCAGGCGCGGCGAAAGTGCACGCCCTCGATCGACGCGTCAGTACTGGCGACGAGCCGTTGACCGGGCGGGACAACAAGAACGGCCGCGTCGTCGCCGATGCCCGCCGCACGAGGTCCCCACTCCTCGACCATGGCGCGAATGGCGTCGAACTCGGAGCCGCCGCCCATCGCGAGGTGCACGCCGCGATTCGTCGTCATGCCGTCTCGCCGACCGATGGCAGCTCGACCAAGATCGGTGGGCGCGGCGAGGGTGCGGCCAACGCCCACACATCCGGCAGTGCGCGCAACACGTCCTCGAGAGTGTAGCCCCGTACCGCTCGCGCGCTCACGGCGTGGGCCGCACGACCATGGGCGAACGCGGCGAGGGCGCCCGCGCGCGCCGAGTCATGGGTGGAGGCCAGGAGCGTCGCAGCGATCCCGCCGAGCAGGTCGCCCGAGCCACCGGTCGCGAGCACGGGAGTGCCCTCGGCGACGACCATCATGTCACCGTTACGGGCGGCGATCGTTGTCGGCACGCCCTTGAGGAGCACCGCGGCGCTCGCCTCCCGGGCGAGGGTGGCCGGCGCCGTGAAGCGTGTCTCGAGCACGTCGTTCACGTCGACACCGGCGAGGCGCGCGAACTCGGCAGGGTGCGGCGTCAGGAGCGCCTGGCGGTCGGCCAGCAGCGGGGCGAGCGCCCGTGCATCTCCGGCGAATGCGTTCAGCGCGTCGGCGTCGAGGACCACCGGGCCGTGACCAGCGGCGAGCAGCTGCTCGACTCGGGCTCGCGACCCATCACGTCCGAGACCTGGACCGATGAGCACGACATCGGCCCACTCGGCGAGCGCTGACCACTCGTCGTTGCTCGTCGGCCACCGGGCCGCCAGAGCGGCCGGCTCCGACTCCTGCACGGCACCCAGCGACTCGGGGGCGACGATGCACTTCACGAGACCCGCGCCGCTGCGGAGCGCGGCGCGCGCCGCGAGGATGACGGCGCCAGCCATGCCCGGCGCTCCCCCGACGATGGCGATCCTCCCTCGCGTTCCCTTGTGCGCATCGGCCGGAATGCGTGGCAGGCTGGCGTGAAACCAGTCAGCCGTGGCGAGGATGGCGCCGCCAGACGCGCTGGCGTGGGCGCCGAGCCCGATGTCGAGTAGGACGATCTCCCCGCAGCGTTCGCGGTCCACGAGCACACCCTGCTTGATCGTGCCGAAGGTCAGCGTGAGCGCGCATCGCGGCGCGCCGACGTGGATGCCGGAAGAGGCGTCCAGCCCGGAGGGGAGATCGAGGGCGACGATGGATGCGCCGCGGCGCTGCATCACGTGCACGAACCCGGCACCGCGCGCGGCCTGTCCTTCGATCGGCGCGTCGGCACGAAGGCCTGTGCCCAGGACCGCGTCGACGACGACTCGTTGGCGACCATGCATCATCGCGTCAAGGTCGATCGTGTGCGGAACCCCCGCGTCGATCGCCGAGGACCGCTCGCTGCGCGCGTCGGGGGTGCGCGCCTTCACGCACTCCACGACGCAGACGCGCACTCCGGCGGCGTGAAGCGCCGCGGCCACGACCCAGCCGTCACCGCCATTGTTGCCCTCTCCGGTCGCGACCACGACGCCGTCCGCCAGCACCGACGCGAAACGCCGCGCGATCTCTGCGGCGGCGGCGGCGCCGGCTCGCTGCATCAACGCGCGCGAGGGGATGCCCGCCGCGATCGCCGACGCGTCGGCGCGCGCGGATCCGGCGGCATCGGCCACGAGAATGACAGGGGTATCGACGAGGTTCACCGCGCGCTCACGAGTGCCGGCGCGCGTTTCGGCTACTTCTGCGACGCGCCGATCGTGCGTCCGTCGCCGAGCTTTCCGTTATCGATGCGCAGGGTGAAGCCGTACCCGGGGTCGGAGCTCGCCCACGCCTTGGAGGTGATGGACGCACCATCACCACCGTCATCGCGCCACGGAAGCAGGACGCCGACCGCACACTTGCGAGATGCTCGGAGCTCAGCGGGCGGGCTCATGTCACGCCTGGGCGAGGCGTCATCAGACGAACTGCGCGCACCAGGGATAGTCCCGCACGAACGCCTGATCGAAGGCGAATACGTCGGCGAACTCGTCCCGGGTATCGGTCGACTGGCTCATGAGCAGCTCGAGCTCGACGAGCGTGAAGACGACGTCTCCGAGGTCGGCCGAGCTCTTCACCCCCCAGTGCTCGAGCACCATCCTCGCCATCAGGCCGAAGCGCTCGAGCGCGAGGTCGCGGCACGCCAAGGCCAGCTCGCGGCCATTGATGTGTCGGCGCTCGGGCAGCCGCTGCTGGCAAAACTCCAGCGCGCCGAGCACGAAGAGATACGCGCGCTCATCGAACCGCTGCTCGCGCAGACGGATCCGGTCCATGATGCCATCACGAAAGGCCAACTCGGGCACTGCGACTGCTCCCTGCTGGGGTTCGATGAAGAGGACGTCGGATAATGGGTACGCGCAACGGCGCGCACAACCATTGACTCAGCGTGCGACGGTCGTCGGCGCCGGGTAGAGCGGGAACCGTCCGGCCAGCGACTTCACCTCGGCGCGCACCTGCCCCGCTACCGCGGCGTCGGCGGGTGCCGCGAGCACGCGGTCGATCAGGACCGCGATCGCCTCCATCTCGCCCTCCTTCATGCCGCGCGTCGTCACCGCGGGGGTCCCGATGCGGATGCCGGAGGTGACGAAGGGGGACTGCGTCTCCCTGGGCACGGTGTTCTTGTTGACCGTGATGCCGGCGACGTCGAGCGCCCGCTCGGCCACCTTGCCGGTCAGCCCCTTGTTGCGCAGGTCGACGAGCATGAGATGATTGTCCGTGCCCCCCGAGACGAGATGGTACTCGCGCGCGACGAGCGCCGTGGCGAGGGCCTTCGCGTTGGCGACGACCTGGCGGCTGTACGCCGTGAACGCCGGCTCGAGCGCCTCCTTGAAGGCGACTGCCTTGGCGGCGATCACGTGCTCGAGCGGTCCACCCTGGGTCCCGGGAAACATCGCCTTGTTGATGGCGGCGATGTGCTGCGCCTTGCAGAGGATCATTCCGCCACGCGGCCCGCGCAGGGTCTTGTGCGTGGTGGTCGTGACGACGTCGGCGTGGGGGACCGGCGAGGGATACACGCCGGTGGCGGACAACCCGGCGAAGTGCGCCATGTCCACCATGAAGATGGCGCCGGCCTCCTGCGCGATCGCGGCGAAGGCGGCGAAGTCGATCGTGCGCGGGTAGGCGCTGTAGCCGGCGATGATCATCTTCGGCTTGTGCGCGAGCGCCTGGTTGCGAACGGCGTCCATGTCGATGTACCCGTCGTCCTTCAACCCGTAGGACACCGCGCGGTAGAGGAGACCCGAGAAGTTGACGGGCGAGCCGTGCGTCAGATGTCCGCCCTGCGACAGGTCCATGCCGAGGAAGGTGTCGCCCGGCTTGAGGAAGGCGAGGAAGACGGCGGCGTTCGCCTGGGCGCCGGAGTGCGCCTGCACGTTGGCGTGATCGGCGCCGAAGAGCTGCTTGGCACGATCGATCGCCAACTGCTCCACCTTGTCCACCACCTCGCAGCCGCCGTAGTACCGCTTGCCCGGGAGTCCTTCGGCGTACTTGTTGGTGAGCGGGGAGCCCATGGCCTCCATCACGGCGGGCGACACGAAGTTCTCACTGGCGATCAGTTCGATGCCGTCGTTCTGTCGGACGATCTCCTCATCGATCAAGTCGGCGATCTCGGGGTCGCGCGCGCGGAGGGCCTCGCCCGGAGGACAGCGCTCCCAATCGGTCCAGTCCGACATCAGCGTATCTCCTCGGTTGACTGTTCGGTGCGTGCGTCGCGCTCGATCTTCGCGATGCGTCGTTCGTGGCGTCCGCCGGCGAACGGCGTGTCGAGCCAGGCCTGCAGAATGGCGCGCCCTTGCTCCTCGCCCACGAATCGTGCGGGCAGCACGAGGATGTTCGCGTCGTTGTGCTCCCGCGCCAGCGCCGCGACCTCCGGCGTCCATGCCACCGCGGCGCGGACGTGGGGATATCGGTTGGCCGTGTACGACATGCCGAGCCCCGTGCCGCAGAGAAGCACTCCACGCACCGCCTCGCCGCTCGAGACCCGCTGCGCGAGCGGATGCGCGAAGTCGGCATAGTCGGCGCTGGAATCCGTGGACGGCCCGAGATCCTCTACCCCGTAGCCGAGCTCGCGCAGCTGCGCTTCGAGCGCTTCCTTGAGGGCGAAGCCGGCGTGATCGGACGCGATGAGGATGGGCGACGTCATTTGTTCGGCCACTGCGGCCAGGTCTTCACCATCGTGCCCACCGCCCTGATGCGCTGCTCCGCGAGACGGTCGGCGGCGACGTACGTGGGAATCGTGTCGTGCTTGGCGATCTTGAAGACCTTGAGGATCGTGTCGTAGATCTCGTCCGCCTTCCGGAACGCGCGCGCGGAGTCCCAGCCGGCGAGCTCGGAGTAGACATTGATCACGCCGCCCGCGTTCGCGACGTAGTCGGGCGCGTACAACATTCCCTTCTGCTCGAGCTCCGTGCCGTGGCGCTCCTCGAGGAGCACGTTGTTCGCCGCGCCGGCGACGATCGAGACCTTGAGCTGCGGGATCGTCTTGTCATTGATGATGGCGCCGAGCGCGCAGGGCGCGAAGATGTCGGCCTGCACGGCATAGATCTCGTCCGGGGCCACGGCCCGCGCACCGAACTCGGTGACGACCTGCTTCACGCGTTCGGTGTCGATGTCGGTGACAATGAGCTTGGCGCCCGCCTCGTGGAGCTCCTTCGTCAGATAGTAGCCGACGTGACCGCAGCCCTGTACGCTGACCGTCTTGGCGCTCAGGTCGTCCGAGCCCCAGCGCTCCTTGGCCGACGCCTGAATGGCGCGGAACACGCCGTGAGCCGTCACGGGCGACGGGTCGCCGGAGCGGCCGGCGAGGCCCGACACGTAATCGGTCTCCATGTGCACGAAGTCCATGTCCGCCGTGCTGGTGCCGACGTCCTCCGCCGTGATGTAGCGACCGCCGAGCGACTCGACGAAGCGGCCGTGGGCACGGAAGATCATCTCGCGGTCGGCAGTCTTGTTGTTGCCGATGATGACCGACTTGCCTCCCCCGAGGTTGAGACCGGCCACGGCGTTCTTGTAGGTCATGCCGCGCGCGAGTCGCAGCGCATCCACGATCGCCTCATCGTCGCTCGCATACTGCCAGAAGCGTGTGCCACCGAGCGCCGGTCCCAGGGTGGTGCTGTGGATCGCGATGATGCCGCGGTACCCCGCGGAGGTGTCGTTGCAGATCACGAGCTGCTCGTGACCCATCTCGGCGATCGTGTCGAAGAGCTTCATTGGTCTGGTTTGAGGGAAAGCCGAATCCGCCTGTCACGTATTTCCTCGCGCCATGCAGACGAGTCCGACCGACGCGAACGAGTGAACACTAGCCTGCCCGCGCCGCATAGAGCTCGCGGGCGATGACGATCCGTTGGATCTCCGAGGTTCCCTCGTAGATCTCCGTGATCTTGGCGTCGCGAAAGTACTTCTCGACCGGATAGTCCTTGACGTAGCCGTAGCCGCCAAAGATCTGCACCGCCTCGGTGGTGACGAACATCGCGGTCTCGCTCGCGAGGAGCTTGCACATCGAGCCGTACTGCGTGATGACCTCGCCACGGTCCTTCGCTGCGGCGGTCATGTGGAGCAGCGCACGCGCCGCGGTGACGCGCGAGGCCATGTCGGCGAGCTTGAACTGGATCGCCTGGAACTCGCGGATCGGCGACTTGAACTGTCGGCGCTCGGCCGCGTAGTCGAGCGAGGCGTCGAGCGCGGCGCGCGCGATGCCGATCGCCTGGGCGGCGATGCCGAGACGCCCGTTGTCGAGCGAGCGCATCGCGTAGACGAAGCCCTGCCCTTCCTCACCCAGCAGATTGCCGGCGGGGACCCGGAGCCCATCGAAGTCGAGCTGCACCGTCGGAGAGGCGCGGAGGCCCATCTTGTCCTCCTTCTTCCCGACGTGGAAGCCGGGGAGATCCGGCGTCACGATGAAGGCCGAGATCCCCTTCGCGCCACGGCGCGCGTCGAGCGCGTCGGTGCGCGCCATGACCATGATGACGTCGGCGAACGTGCCGGAGGTGACCCAGCTCTTCGTGCCGCTGAGCATCCAGTCGTCGCCGTCCCTCGTCGCCTGGCAGCGCAGCGACGAGGCATCCGAGCCCGCCTCCGGCTCGCTGAGCGCGAATGCACCGATCATCTCGCCGCGTGCCATCGGCTTCAGCCAGCGCTCGCGCTGTACCTCGGTGCCGAAGTGCAGCAGCATCTGCGTCGGCAGCGTGTTGTGCACGCTCATCAGCACAGCCGCCGACGCGTCGGCGGCGGCGATCTCTTCGAGCGCCAGCAGGTAGGTGGTGGTGTCCAGCTCGAGACCGTCGTAT
>JBBQYZ010000102.1:0-7995 GCA_038208205.1 Gemmatimonadales bacterium
GCAACACCCAACACATCCCGGCTCTCGACTCGACGATCGCCGTCGGATCGGCGATGGTCGGCGTAGCCGCCCAGATCGCCGCGAAGCTCGACACCGCTGGCACGGTGCTCGCTCAACGCACGGAATGAGGACGCAAGCATGCTGCTGATACTCACCCTTGTCACCGTCGCGCTCGTCGTCATCGCGCTCGCCGGCTACCTGATCGCCATCGCCTGGCAGTTGATCGGTGCCCGTCGCAGCGTCGCCGCCATCGCCGACGGACTCGAGGCCGTGGCCAGCCATACCGAGCCACTGCCGGAAAAGCTGACGTCGATCAACGGCGCGCTCACCCAGCTCCTCACCGGCCTTCAGGCCGCCGACCGCCACCTCGGGCGCGTCGCCACCGTCTTCAAGCTCGGCTGACCGGCCGCCGCGGAGCTCCCATGTGCTTCAAGAATCTTCCGATCGAGTTCGACGCCCAGGGCAAGGCCTTCCTGAAGGATGGCGTGGCGAACCCATATTCGACGGCGACGGCCGGGCCGCCCGGCGTGCCCAAGCAGCTCACGGCCGAGCGGGTGGCCGAGCTCGTGAAGCGGAACGGCCACACGAAGGACGTGGACTTCGATCCCGTGACGCGGGTTGCCGGCGCGCTTGCATTCCACACGGTGGCCGACATCAAGCAACGCAAGGTTCTCGAAGCGCGCTCGGTCGCGACGTTGTTTCGCGGCTACGAGGTGATCATGATCGGTCGCGACCCTCGCGACGCGATCTACATCACGAGCCGCGCCTGCGGTGTCTGCGGCGGTGTGCACTCCACCTGCTCGGCGCTCGCGATCGAGATGGCGATCGGCTGCCAGCCACCCCCGCTCGGCGTCCTGGTGCGCAATCTTGCGCTCTCGCTCGAGTTCCTCTACGACAACCCGCTCCACCTGCATCTTCTCGCCGGGCCCGACTACTCCGAGGTGATCGTCAAGGGGACGAACCCGGGAATGATCGAGCGCGCGAAGGTCACCGAGGCGCGCCACACCGACGTGCACGGCTACCGCACGATGCACGATCTGATGGTGGACCTGAACCCGCTGAGCGGTGGCCTGTACCTCGAGGCGCTGCACATGACGCGCGTTGCCCGCGAGGCGTACGTGCTCATCTGCGGCAAGTACCCGCACCCGCAGACGATCGTGCCGGGCGGCATGAGCTCGACGATCACGCTGACGGTGATGAACGAGATGTTCGTGCGTCTGAGCCAGTTCTTCGACTATGGTAAGAAGATGGCGGGCATCTGGGATGACATCACCGATTTCTTCTACGAGTCGAACCCGGAGTACAAGAAGGTCGGCTCGCGCCGGGCGAACATGCTCGATACCGGGATCTTCGATCTTCCGGACGCGTACGACACGACGTATAAGAACTGCAACGTCTGGGGCAACCAGCGCTGGGCCACGCCCGGCGCGATCATCGACGGGAAGCTCGTCACGACCGATCTCCAGACGATCAACATCGGACTCGAGGAGTTCATCGAGCATTCGTACTACGACGAATGGACGGGCAGCGGGCAGAAGCAGCACTTCCCGACCGACCCCTCGGGGAATCCTCTCTCCCCGAACCATCCCTGGAACAAGGTCACCAAGCCGAAGCCGGGTGCGCAGAGCTGGAAGGAGAAGTACACCTGGGACACCGCGCCGCGGTGGGATCACCTGGGGATGGAAGCGGGGTGTTATGCGCGGCTGTGGAACACCGCCGTTGCGCGCAAGATACCGGAGAATCCTTTTCTCGAGTCCACGGGCCATTCCCTCAAGATCCGGCTGCCACGGGGCAAGATGCCCGAGCGCGAGATCGAGTGGCACGTCCCCGAGGTGTGGAACGCGTTCGAGCGCAATCGCGCCCGGGCGTACTGTATCGGATGGACATCCATGATCGCGATGAATAACTGGATGGCCGCCATGGAGCGACTCAAAGACGGCGACACCAAGACCGCCACCAAGTTCGAGATGCCCAAGAAGGGCGAACAGATGGGCGTCGGCTTCTGGGGCGCTGGTCGCGGCTATCTGACGCATCACCTCGTGCTCGACCGCGGTGCCGTCTCCAATTATCAGATCGTCACGCCATCCACGTGGAACGCGTCGCCCACCGACCGCTGGGGCCAGCCGGGCCCGTATGAGGAGGCGGTGATGAACACTCCGCTGCTGGAGGAGAGCGACGATCCGGAGAAGTTCCGCGGCATCGATATCCTGCGCGCCATTCGCAGCTTCGATCCGTGCATGCCGTGCACGACGCACATCCAGTCCGAAGCCGGCATGATCACGCGAGAGGTCAACACCTGCGCCTGCGGTCTGGACGACTAGCCATGCTGGGCCGTTGTAATGGCGTGCGGCACGCGGCTGCACACTGACGAACCTTCGATGGGGGTGATCGAACCATGCAACACAGCGCAGCGGACGGAACGATGACCGACACGCGGGACTACGGCCGCGGACAATCGCTCGCTCGCATCGGAAGCCTCATCCTTCGCTACGGCCTGGTGATGATGCTGCTCTGGATCGGAGCCCTGAAGTTCGCGAAGTACGAAGCGGATGGCGTTCAGATGTTGGCGAGCCATAGCCCGCTCCTGAGTTGGGGATACAGCGTGATGAGCGTGCAGGGATTCGCCGAGCTGTTGGGCGTCGTGGAGATCACGCTTGGCATCATGATCGCCACGCGCGCCTTCGCGCCGAAGCTGTCGGCGATCGGCAGCCTGGGAGCCGTCGTGATGTCACTCATCACTCTCAGCCTTCTGTTCACCACGCCGGGAGTGTGGCAGCCCGGATATGGCTTCCCCTTTCTCTCGGGCAATCCAGGGGGATTCCTCGCCAAAGACGTGTTGATGCTCGGCGCCGCCGTCTGGACAGCGGGCGAAGCGCTCATGGCGGCATCGGGACGCGTCCCCGCGACGATGTCGTCGCGGGCCATGTCGCCGGCGTAGTGGGGATCCAGCCCAACTCCGTGTCCGGGATAGCGACCGGGATGCCACCACGACCCGCAACTCGCACGGTGATCGGCGGGGTGGGCTACCGCAACCTGCGCGACCACTCGCTCGGCATCGTCATGAGCGACGAGCTCGAGCCGTTGGCCGAGCCGCCGCACCTGCTGATCGAGGATCTCTGCTACGGCCCGGTGGCGGTGGGGCAGTGGCTGCTCGACGAAGCGCGCGAGGCGCCGATCACGCGTGCGGTGTTCGTCACGGCGGTCGCGCGCGAGGACGGCCGTCCAGCCGGCACCATCAGCGCCTACCGGTGGGACCGCGTGCTGCCCTCCGACGAGGAGATCCAGCGCGCCGTGACCGACGCGGTGACAGGCGTGATCCTGCTCGACAACACCCTGATCGTGACCGAGTGGATGAAGGCGCTCCCCGCCGAGGCGGTGGTGGTGGAGGTGGAGCCGTTGGAGCACGCCTTCGGTGACGAGATGAGCCCGGCCGTCGCCGCGTCGTACGAGGAGGTCAAGCGTCTCGTCATGCACCTCGCCACCGACGAGCGGGCGAGCCTCGCGCTGCCGGAGGCGCCGTTCGGCGGCCGGCTCCATACCGAGGTGTGGGGAGTGCAACGATGAGCGCCCCCGAGCACGCGCACGGAGACGCTGCGGGCGGCGACGACACCGCGGCGGCAGGGGAGGACCTGTTGGTCGAGGTGGAACAGCTGATCGAGCGGCTCGCGGCACACCCCGATCCGGTCGTCGGCGAGACGGCGACGGCGCTGCTCGAGCGGATCGATCTCGTGCATCGCACCGCGCTCGCGCGTCTCCTGGGCGCGATCCAATCGATGGCCGGCGACGCGTTCGTGAATCGGCTCACCGCCGACCCGGCGATCCGGCTGCTGCTCATGTCGTACGACCTGCTCGCAATCGATCGGCGCACGCTCGCCGAGGAGGCGCTCGACGCGGTGCGCGGCCACCTGCACGCCCACGGTGTGGACGTGGAGCTGGTGGAAGTGCTCGGCGGCGTGGTAACGGTGCGTCTGCACGGTGCACCGGGGGCGGACGACCCCGCGTACGCCGGCGTGTATCGCGACATCGACGAAGCGCTGCGGGCGGGACTGCTCGGCTTCCAGGAGCTGGAGGTGCGGGACGGCAAGGGCGCGCGCCCGGCACCAACGGATTCCGTCTTCCTACCGCGCGCCGCGCTGCAGCGGGCCTTCCGACCGGTGTATCGCGCGGTCTGCGGTGCGCACGAGATCGTCGACGGCGCCATCCGCGGTGCGGTGGTGGATGGACGCGCCGTGCTGGTGGCCCACGCTGACGGCGAGTTCTACGCCGTGCATAACGCCTGTGGCGACGGGCCGCTGCCGCTCGACTACAGCACGCTCCAGGGAACGGAGCTGCACTGCAGCTGGCACGGTTGCCGGTACGACATCCGCACCGGGCACCGTCTCGACTACCCGAACGCGTCGAAGGAGGAGCAGCTGGTCATCCTGCCCGTCCGCGTGCGCGAGGGCATCGTGGAGGTGGTCGTCGGTACGGCGACTGCCGGCGCAGCGGGCACCGCACACGCGGGAGCGGCGGACGCGTGACGCGCACGCTGATCGCCGGGTTTGGAAACGTGCTGCGCGGCGACGACGGTTTCGGGGTCGAGGTGCTGCGCCGCCTCGGCGAGCGCGGGCTCGCGAGCGAGTCCGTGGAGCTGCTCGACGTTGGCACCGGCGGCATTCGCCTCGCGCAGGAGCTCCTCTCGCCGTTCGATCGGCTGATCATCATCGACGCCGCCACGCGCGGAGGCTCGCCCGGCACCGTGTACACCCTGGTGATCGACGGTGTCCGGCCCACACTGGAGATCGACATGCACACGACCGTACCCTCGCGCGCCCTCGAGGTGGCGCAGGCCTTCGGCCCGCTGCCGGCGGAGATCTATCTCGTGGGGTGCGAGCCCCTGTCGGTGGACGACCTCACCATCGAGCTGAGCCCGATCGTCGCCGCCGCGGTCGATCGCGCCGTCCAGCAGGTGGAGAGCCTGCTGTGAGCGACGAGCGCAACGACGAGCGCAATGGCGACGGTGCCGGCGAGGCGATCGCGCGCGAGGACGAGCTGCTGGAGCTGCTCTACTGGTTCGAGGGCGAGGGGTTCGGTGGCGTCGCGAGCCTCGAGGGAATCATCCGCTTCGCGTCCATCCCGGAGGCCGTTGTGCGCCGCACGCTGGAGCGGCTCATGTCGCGCGGCGACGTGCGGCTGGACAGCTCCGGCGGCAGCGAGTATCGTCTCACCGAGACAGGGCGCCGCGAAGCGGCGCGACGGTTCGCCGCCGAGTTCGCCCCGATGCTCAGCCAGGGCCACGGCGAATGCAGCGATCCGGACTGCGACTGCCACAGCAGCGAGGGCGGTGCGGCCGAGTGCCATGCGCGCCAGCATGGAAGCACGCACGACCACTCGCACTGACCGTCGATCACGACCCTTCACGCGGCACCGAGGAGAGCAATGCGGATCGCGATCGCTGGCAAGGGCGGCACCGGCAAGACCACCATCGCCGGCACGCTGGCGCGCTCCCTGGCGCGTACCGGGCGCGAGGTGCTCGCCATCGACGCCGATACCAATCCCAACCTGGCGAGCGTGCTGGGCATCTCCCCGGAGCGGGCGCAGGAGATCGTGAGCCTGCCGCGCAACCTGATGCAGCGACAGACGAACGAGGACGGCACGACCAAGGTGGTCTTCACCGCCGACCCCGAAGCGCTGATCCGGGAGTTCGCCATCCTGGGCCCCGACAAGGTGCGCCTGATGGTGATGGGCAAGGTCGGACACGGCGGGGCTGGTTGACTATGCAGCGCCCACGCCACGGTCCGTGGCTTTCTCGGTGAAGTCGTTGCGCGTGCGGAGAGCGATCGACATGTGGTGGTGGACATGGAGGCGGGACTCGAGCACCTGAGCCGAGGCACGGGCAAGCACGTGGGACGTCTCGTCGCCGTGCTCGAGCCGTACTACCGCTCCATGGAGACGGCACGCAACGTGGCTGCGCTCGCCGCGGAGCTGGGCATTCCCGACGTGGTGGTGGTGGCGAACAAGGTGCGCGACGCGGCGGACCGGTCGGCCATCACGGAGTTCTGCCGCGCGCACGGGATGCGGCTGGTAGGCGAGGTGCCGTACGACGCGCGGCTGGCGGAAGTGGAGCGGGCGGGTGGTGCACCGATCGACACGGCGGCCGGCTCTCCGGCGGTCGTCGCCATCCAGGCGCTGGCCGGACCGCTCGGCAGCGAAGTCGAGATGCAGGCCGTGCCGGTGATGTGAGAACGCGGGACGCAGCGAGGACGTGCCACCGCCCCCACCGGGGCAGGAGAATCGAATGGACAATGCGATGAGCTCGAGCGGCCCCACGCGGATGGCACTCGGTGGAACAGCCATCCTGATGGCCTGTGCGTGCGGCGTGGCCACGAACTCCGTGAAGGTGGGCGCGCTGTATGGCGCCGCGCTCACCACAAAGATCGTTCACCCCGCGGTGCTGCTCGTCGCGGTGGTGCTGATCACGACGGGACTCTGGCGTCTCTCGAGCAGCAGCGGCAAGATCGCCGTCGGTGCGTTCGTGACGTTGGGACTCGGAGCGCTGCTCACTCCTCCCCTGGTGATGACCGCCAAGCCGATGGCCGGCATGGATGTATTGCCGTGGAATGCGACGCACATGCTCGGCGCCTCGCTCTACCTGCTGGCGGCCGGCCTGCTGGCACACGCGTTCTGGCGCACGTTCCCCACGTCGATGCCGCGCACCACGGGCGTGGCGATGGGCGGCATGGCGGCCGCCGTGGGATGCACCTGCTGCCTGGTCGAGGGCGCGGCGTCCGGCATGGTCTCCACGGCCGGCAGCGCACTCGGACTGTTCCATGCCCAGCCAGACTTCTTCTACGTCGGTCTCGCCATCACGGCTGTCGCGCTCTATCGCCTGGGCGGACTCCGCTCGGCGATGTGGATCCCCTTCGGCGCGATCGTCATCAAGTTCGGCCCCGAAGCGCTCAAGATCACCGGCGATTGGGAGATGCGCGGCATCGCGATGCGGTTCATCCCCGCCTATCTCACCACGATTGCCGGCGCGGGGGCTCTGCTCTACGGCTTCGTGGCCGCATACGCGGTGTCATGTGTCCGGGATCGCGAAGCGCACCCCGTCGGTGCGCGCGACTTCGCGGCGGCCGCCGGCGATTGACCGGAGATCGCGGCGACGGCCCGTGTCGTCGCCGACACGATAGGGAAACGATGGCTGGCGCGTCGCTCCGCGCGAGCCATCGTCCGTGCTAGCGCAGCGTCACTCGCTCCCAGCGCTGGCTCAGGCTCGACGGGTGCGGCACGAAGCCCTGCACGCGATCGCTCACACCCCAGACGCGGCGCGTGGCCGCGAGCGGGATCACGACGCGCACCTCGTCCACGAGCACGTGCTCGGCCTCGGCTGCGCCGCGCTCCACGTCGGCGCGCGCACTCGCCGCACGACAGGCATCGACCTCGCGATCGAGCGCCGCACCGGGTGCGAAGAGCCTTGCGTAGCCGGAGGGGCGCAGCCGAGGGCCCGAGTAGAAGAGGAGCTGCGCCAGGAAGCAGGGATTGGCGTCGTTCTGGCCACCGGCTTCGGCCCAGAGATCGCCCTGGCCCGATCTGATACGCGCCTGCCACGCCGCGTCGTCGGGCACCGGCGCGATCCTGAGCTCGACGCCGATCTCCCGCAGCGCGCTCTGCACGAGCTCGGGCATCGGCCGGTGGATCTGCGGATTGGGAAAGCCGACCACGAGGGTGAGCGCCAGCCGTCGGCCGCGCCGCACGCGCACGCCGTCCGTGCCGACTCGCCAGCCGGCGGAATCGAGGATCGCTCGTGCCGCAGCGGGGTCGTGATCCGTGCCGCGCACGCGAGCCGCGAAGGCGCCGAGTGCCGCGGCGGGAACGACGCTCGGCGTCGGGTCCGCGGCGCCGACCCAGACCTCGCGCGCGATCCGAGTTCGGTCCACCACGGCGGCGATGGCGCGGCGCAGGGCGGGGTCCGCGCCGAGGTCGTACGGGTACTGGCCGTGCAGCGTGACATACAGC
>JBBQYZ010000103.1:0-7926 GCA_038208205.1 Gemmatimonadales bacterium
ATCGCGACGGCGCTCGGAACATCGGGCGGCCGGCTGCGGGCAAGGTGAGCTGAAGCGTCGGGCGGACGCGACGCGGATGCGCCCTTCCATCCAGCGCCGCGAGCATGCGACGCGTAGCATCGGAGCGGCGCCGTCGCGCCGCATCGAACCCACCCGCCACGCGCCAATGTCCGCCACCCCGCGCGCCTCGTCGTTCGTCTCGTCGCCTCGCATGCGGGCGCGTCGGCTGCTGGTACCAGTCGCCCTCACCCTGCTCGCGGGCTGCGCCCCGCCCCGCGCCACGACGTCCGCTGCCGAGCCGGCGCTCGCCGGCAAGCGCGTCGAGGCGCGTCGCGGCATGGTCGTCACGAGCGCGACCGACGCATCCGCCGCGGGGCTGGCGATGCTCGAGCAGGGAGGCAACGCGATTGACGCCGCCGTGGCCGCTGCGTTCGCGCTCGGGGTCGTCGATCCGTCGCAGACGGGATTGGGCGGCTACGGAGTGGGGGTGGCATGGATCGCCGGCGAGCGGCGCGCGGAGGTGATGGAAGCGATGGGGCAGGCGGGGGCCGACAGCGCTTCCGGTCTACGGTGCGCTGCGTGCTCACGGCTACGTGGTGACGAACAAGGTCGCGACCCTGCAGTTCGCCGGCGTGCACGCGGTCTGGGTACGGAGCGACGGCACGATGGTGGGCGTGGCCGATCCGCGGCGCGATGGGGTTGCCGCGGGCTACTAGAGTCGCGCGGCGTCGACGGAGCCACTCGCGCCCTGATGCACCGAGCGCCCCGTGCCGGTTCCGGCACGGGGCGCTCGATCGTCCCGACGATCCGTCAGCGCTGCGCGCTGGCCAGATCGCGTGCCGCCGCCGCCGCCATCCGCACTCGCGCGGCGTCCATCGCGCCTGACGCGTTCGCGTCGAGCTGCGACGCCACCGCCGTCAACGCGGTTCCGCGCTGGGCCCCCGACATCCCCTCCGCGGCCGCGAGCGAGCTGCGCACGGCCGAGATCCGGTCGCCCGACATCCCATTGCCGCGTGCGAGCTGGTCGACGTACGACCGCACGAGCGCGAAGCTCGCCGGCCACACCAGCTTCGGTTGCTCCTGGGCGTTGAAGTACTCGAACCGCACGGACTTCGCCGCGTCGATCTCGTTCTGGCTCAGGAATGCGCTGGGCTTGAGCTCGAACAGGTCGAGGCCGCGCGAGATCTCCGAGCCCACGATGTAGCCGTTGTACCAGTAGGCCGACCAGTAGCCGCCCATCACCATCTTGCTCGCGTCCATCGGGCCGCGGTCGTAATAGGCGATCTCCATCGGATGCGACGCATCCGTCCAGTCGAAGATGGTCAAGCCTCCCTGATAGAACGACTGCACCATCACCTCCCGTCCCGGGATCGGGATCAAGGTGCCGTTGTGCGCCACGCAGTTCTCGTTCGCCGTCTGTGGGGCCGAGAGCTTGTAGTAGCTCTTGAACTGCATCTCGCTGCCGGACACGGAGAAGATCGCGTCGGCGCCCCATTCGGGCTTGTCGGTCACGCGACAGCGCGGCTGCGACCCGCCGCCCCATTCGTCCGAGAACAGCACCTTCGATCCGTCGTTGCTGAAGGTGGCAGAATGCCAGAAGGAGAAGTTGGAGTCGGCCACCGCGCCGATGCGCTTCGGGTTCGCCACGTCGCTGATGTCGAGCAGCAGGCCGTAGCCCGCGCACGCGCCGCCGGCCCGGCCGATTGCCGGGTAGGCCGTGATGTCGTGGCACTGCGTCGGACCGCGGCTCACCCCGGGCACGGCCACGGGACGTTGATTCGCCGGCCGTCCCGACGCCGCGGCCCGCGCCGCTGCCGCGGCGACGTCGGCCGGCGTGTCACCGTGGCGCGCCGGCGCCATGAGATTGTCGAAGATGCGCGGTGAGCTCACGATCGCCGCCCGCTCCGGGTGCGCGACCGGCACCCGGATCACCTCGATGCGGAACAGCGCCGTGTTCGGGTCCTGGTCCGGTTGCCCGCCGGAGCATCCCGCCAGCTCGGTCGACGACCGCACCCCGGCGGAACCCGAGACGTAGATGTAGACGTTCTCGGCGTCCTTGGGGTCGGTGACGAGGGTATTGGTGTGCGAGCCACGGCAGGTCTGCACGGTCGCGACCGGCTTCGGGTTCCCGATGTCGGTGATGTCGAAGATGCGGATGCCGCGCGCACGGTCATGGCTGACCGTGTCGGCGACGCCCTGCAGTCCGCAGTCGGTGCGACCGTTGGTCGCCTCAGCGCTGACGAACAGCAGGTTCTTGTAGACCGAGACGTCGCTCTGCGAGCCAGGGCACACGTACGAGCTGCGGAGCGTGGGGCGGGCAGGGTTCGAGATGTCCCAGACCTGGTAGCCGCTGTAGTTCCCCTGGAACACGTAGTTCCCGAGGAAGGCGAGGTCGGAGTTCGTCAGCCGGCCGTCGCCCGGCGTGCTCTCGTTGATGAACTTCTCCGAGGGCCGCGTCTTGGAGACCACGCCGAGGTTCCAGATCGCCTCGCCGGCGTCGAACCAGCCGGCCTTGAGACCGACACGCGGGTCGGGGCTCGGCGCCGTCATCGACATCGACGGGCCGCCGGAGGTGGAAGATGCCGAGCCGGAGCCCGTGGACATCGAGGCGCAGCCAGCGGAGAGGAGAAGAGCGGCGGCGAGGGACGTGACTCGTTTCATGGGCTCGTGCGTTGGGGGGAGGCAAGCATGCTGCGCATGCGGTCGATCTCGGTCGTCTGGTCGGCGGTCACGTCGGAGGCGAACCGGAACACGCTGACGTCCTGTCCGGCTCCGGGGCTCGCGAACAATGCGTCCACCATCGTGAGCGCGCCGGTGTGGTGCTGGATCATGAAGGTGAGGAAGAGCCGGTCGAACTCCGCACCCTTCGCCGATTCGAGCTGCATCATCTGCTCGTGCGTCAACATGCCGGGCATCAGCATCCCGGGCATGTCCATGTTCATCATGTCGTGGCCCGCCATCTCGTGCCGCGCGCTCGGGTCGGGCACGGTCTCGCGACGTTCGCGCAGCCAGCGCTGCATGTACGCGATCTCGTCGCGCTGGCTCACGTCGATCCGCTCGGCCAGGGTCCCCACCGCCCGGCTCGCGCCGTTCTTCGGGGCCAGGGCGGCCATCGTGATCGCTTGAGCGTGGTGGCCGATCATCCCCTGCATGAACGTCACGTCGGCCCTCGTATACGCCGGCCGGCCGCTGTCGGCCTTGGCGATCGCGGCTGGCGACGGGGGCTCGGCGCGCGCGATCGGCTGCTGGGCCGTCGCGCTGCAGGCGGCGACGATGAGGGCGGCGAGTGCGACGGCCGCCCGCGACGATGTGGTAGGTCTGGTCAAAACGGCAGCTCCCTGAAGGCTCGACGAAGGAAGAACGTACGGGTGGGTTGTTGTGTTGGTAAGATTCTCGTCGATGAAGAAGCTCGAGCATCTCGCCGAGGCGCGAACCCCCGACGGCACTGTCCTCGCGCTCTTCCGGCACGACGGCGACTACCTCATCCGCGCTGGCGCCGCGGAGCTGATGTCCACGCGGCACCATCACTCCGAGGACAGACTCGCGGAGCTGGGCTGCGCAGAGCTCCGTGAGCGTACCGACGCCCGCGTTCTCATCGGTGGTCTGGGGTTCGGCTTCACCCTCAGGGCTGCCCTACGGGCGCTGCCCGCCGACGCGCACGTCGTCGTCGCGGAGCTGGTGCGCGCGGTCATCGATTGGAACGAGAACCCCGAGTACGGCCTCGCCAGCGGCGCGCTCGGCGACCCCCGCGTGGAGCTCCGCCACGCCGACGTGGCGGAAGTGATCCGCGAGAGCGCCGAACAGCGCGAGAGCGCCAGTGGATTCGACGCCATCCTGCTGGACGTGGACAACGGCCCCGACCCCATGACTACCTCGGGCAACGGGGGCCTCTACCTGGATGCCGGCATCCGCGCCGCCGCCGCCGCACTCCGGCCCGGCGGCCGGCTCGTGTATTGGTCGGCGCAGGAGAACCGGAAGTTCGAGCGCACGCTGCGGCGGGCCGGCCTCACGGTGGAGACGGCGCGAGTGTGGTCGCACGGGACCTCCGGCACGTTGCACACGCTGTTCGTGGCGCGGCGTGAGCCGGCGCCCGGGAGATGAGCGCAGTGTCACTCGGCTGCCTGGCGTACCGGGCCGTCCGCGGTCAGCTTGTCGCCATGACCTTCTCGAAGATCGAGCCCGCCTCGCTGTTGCCGAGACGTGCCGCGCGCCTTGCCGTGGCGCTCCTGTTCGCGACGTTCACTCCCCGCGCTGCACACGCGCAGGTGCTCGAGCCCATCCGCTATACACTGCGCATTCCCACGCCGCGCACCCATTACATCGACGTCGAGGCCAGCTATCCCACCGCCGGCCGGTCGACAGTCGAGCTGATGATGGCCGTCTGGACTCCGGGTTCCTACCTGGTGCGCGAGTTCGCCCGCAATGTGGAGACGGTGCGTGCCGCCACCCCGGCCGGTGCACCGCTGGCGGTGGAGAAGACCCGCAAGAATCGCTGGCGTGTGCGGAGCGGCGCCGGTGACCGCGTGATCGTCACCTACCGCGTCTATGCCCACGAGCGCGCCGGCCGGCTGGACTGGGTGGAAGACGACTTCGCCCTCATCAACGGCGCGCCGACTTTCATCACCCTCGCCGAGCGCGTGCACCGACCGCACGAAGTGACGCTCGAGCTTCCCGCCGCGTGGCGCCGGTCGGTGACCTCGCTGGCTCCCGCCGCGGGCGGCCGCGCGCACCACTACCTCGCACCCGACTTCGACGCCCTCGTGGACTCGCCGATCCTCGCCGGCAACCCCTCGGTGCGCGAGTTCTCCGTGGACGGCATCCCGCACCGCCTGGTCAACGTTGGCGATACCACGGTATGGGACGTGGCTCGATCGGTGGCGGACGTGGAGAAGATCGTCCGCGGCGGGCGCGCCCTCTGGGGTTCGCTCCCCTACACGACCTACACCTTCTTCAACTTCCTCACCGACAGCTACGACGGCATCGAGCACAAGAGCTCCACCGTGCTCTTCGCCGATCGGTTCAGCACGCGCTCCGAGAGCGCTTACCACCAATGGCTCGACCTCGCGGCGCACGAGTACACCCACGCCTGGAACGTGAAGCGCCTGCGACCCGTGGAGCTCGGGCCCTTCGACTACGAGAACGAGAACTACACGCGCAGCCTCTGGATCGCCGAAGGAGTCACCGACTACTACAGCTGGCTGCTCGTACGCCGCACGGGACTCGGCACCCTCCAGCAGGGGCTCGCCGACGTCTCGGACGCGATCCGCACCCTCCAGACCACGCCGGGTCGGCTCGTGCAGTCGCTCGAGATGGCGTCGTACGACGCGTGGATCAAGCAGTACCGCCCCGACGAGAGCTCGGTCAACACCTCGATCAGCTATTACACGAAAGGCTCGATCGTCGGCCTGCTGCTCGACGCACGCATTCGTCGGCTCACGAGCGGCGCGCGCAGTCTCGACGACGTGATGCGGCTGGCCTACTCCCGCTACAGCGGTGAGCACGGCTACACTCCGGCGCAGTTTCAGGCGACGGCGAGCGAGGTGGCGGGCACGGACCTGCGCGATTTCTTCCATCGCGCCCTCGAGACGACCGAGGAGCTCGACTACGACGACCTGCTCGACTGGTTCGGCCTCCGCTTCCTTCCTCCGTCGGGAGGCGGAGCCCCCACGCTCGGCGTCGGCACCCGTCTGCTCGATGGGCGCGTCGTGGTCGCGTCGCTGCGCCGCGGATCGCCGGCCGAGGCCTCCGGACTCGACGTCGGCGACGAACTCCTCACGATCGACGACGTGCCGGCCAACGCCGGAGGGCTCGACGCCGTCGTGCGGCGCGCTCGAGCCGGCAGCACGGTCGCCCTCCTCGTCTCGCGACAAGGCGAGCTTCATCGCCTCACGTCGACCCTCGGCACCACCAGCCCCGACCGCTGGACCCTCACCACGCGACCTGATGCGACGCCCGAGCAATTGACGCGTCTGGAGGCTTGGCTCGGAGCTCGATGACCTTCGAGCCGCGAGACCTGGTGCGCGTCAGGCAGCTCCTGGTGCCCGATCGTGAGGTCGACGGCCCGTCGGCTCACCCCCCGCAGCCCAGACTCGGCGAGACCGGCACGGTGGTCGACCTCCTCGGCGACGGCCTCTACCTCGTCGAGCATCGCACTGACGACGGTTTACCCGTCTGGACCGCCGAGCTTCACGAGACCGAGCTGGAACTGATCGATCGGTCATCGATCTGAGTCGAATCGTCGACCGGGTGCTGTCAACTTCATCACTGGCAGTCGAATAGGCGTCTCTTCCAGACACCGCGGTGTTGGAGCGTCGTCGTTGGGGCATCTGGTGCGCGCGCGTACCCCCGGGCAGCTTTCCGCCCAGGCACGTTCCCGACCCCGACCCTCCATCATGCGCATTCTCCCTCTCGCCGGCGCCGCTGCCGTCGCCCTTGCCGCCTGCGCACCGTACGCGGCGCCGGTCGCCTCCGCACGTACTTCGGTCGACGCTGGCGCCGACGTCACACGCTGGAAGGCTCAAGCGGCCAACGTCACGATCACCCGCGACGACTGGGGGATCGCCCACATCCACGGGCGCAGCGACGCCGACGCGGTGTTCGGCCTCGTGTACGCGCAGGCCGAGGATGACTTCAACCGTGTCGAGACCAACTACATCAACGCCATGGGGCGGTTGGCGGAGGCGGAAGGAGAGGGGGAGATCTACCGCGATCTGCGCATGCGGCTGTTCATCGATCCGGACAGCATGCGCGCGCGATACGACGCGAGTCCCGCGTGGCTCAAGTCGCTCATGAACGCCTATGCCGACGGCCTGAACTACTATCTGTACACGCACACTGCGGTGCGGCCGCGCGTGATCACGCGCTTCGAGCCGTGGATGGCCCTCACCTTCAGTGAAGGGAGCATCGGCGGCGACATCGAGCGGGTGTCGCTGGGGCAGCTCGAAGCGTTCTACGGAAAGCGCACCACCGGCATGCGTCAGTCCGAGAGCCCGAACCTGTTCCGCGAGCCGACGGGATCGAACGGCTTCGCCATTGCGCCCTCCAATACTTCGGGGGGGCACGCGCTGTTGCTCATCAACCCTCACACCTCCTTCTTCTTCCGCAGCGAGGTGAAGGTCGAGAGCGACGAGGGGCTGAACGCGTACGGCGCGGTGACCTGGGGACAGTTCTTCGTCTACCAGGGCTGGAACGACAAGATCGGCTGGATGCACACGTCGAGCGGCGTGGACGCGGTGGACGAGTTTCTCGAGACCGTCACCCAGCGCGATGGCCGCTGGTACTACCGGTACGGCAGCGAGGAGCGCCCGGTCACGACCTCCACCATCACGGTGCCCTACCGCACCGCCGGTGGCACGATCGCCCGGCGGACCTTCACCGTTTACAAGACCCATCACGGCCCGATCGTCCGCGCGGCTGATGGCCGGTGGGTGAGCATCGCTCTCATGCAGCGACCCGTCGAAGCGCTCAGCCAGTCGTACCTGCGCACAAAGGCGCGCGATTACCGGTCGTTTCGCCAGGTGATGAACCTGCACGCCAACTCGTCGAACAATACGATCTTCGCTGGCGCCGACGGTGACATCGCGTACTTCCACCCGAGCTTCATCCCACGGCGTGATGACCGCTTCGACTACACCCGCCCCGTGGACGGCAGCGATCCGGCGACCGACTGGAAGGGGCTGCATACCGTCGAGGAAGCGCCTCTCGTCCACAATCCCGCCAACGGCTGGATCGCCAACTCCAACAACTGGCCCTATTCCGCCGCCGGCCCGAACAGCCCCAGGCGAGAAGATTTTCCGCGCTACATGGACATGGCGGGCGAGAACCCGCGCGGCTTGCACTACACGCTCGTGCTGCAGAACAAGCGCGATTTCACTCTCGCGGCGCTGATCGGCGCGGCGTACGACTCCTATCTGCCTGCCTTTGCCC
>JBBQYZ010000104.1:0-7918 GCA_038208205.1 Gemmatimonadales bacterium
TACACCGCGTAGCCGCGCGCCACCAGCGCATCCATCAGCGACACTCGTGCGCCCCCCGTCACGTGCAGGTCGAAGTTGGGGAGCGAGCTCCAGGTGCGCCCGTGCAGCAGCACGATCGACCCGCGCGCCGGCGTGGCCGGCCGCTTGGCCCACACGGTGAGCGGATGCCCGTCGGCCCGCACCTCGCGACGTTCGAGCAGTGGCCGCGACTGCGCGCCCGTCGCGGCGCCGAGCATCGTGCATCCGAGAACTGCGGCCAGCGTCGCGCGCCGGAGCGCGCGCCAGGGAGAACCTGCAAGGGTGTGCATGCGTGGATTTCGGCTGTGACGGATGTGTTTCGTGCGCGTCCTCACCAAGAGAACGTGCGCGCCGTGTGGAAACAACCCGGGGCGCACGCGCGTGCATCGCACAATGCACGACAGTGCCGCGTATTGCCCGGTGTCGAGTTCACGCCACGCCGGACAGGGTGTCGTATCCCCGCGGACTCGCTGACCGAATCGCTGCTCGCGCGCCCGCGTATTCCGTCAACCTGACGGCCTCGCCGCGCCCCGCTCGAATGGTCCTGGCATTGCCAATGGGATCGTCGCCGCGACTGACCCAGCCGCGGCGTACGGACCACCACCACACTCACGAGCTTCCGCTCCAGAGGATCTCAGATGCGTATGCCGAAGAGGGCACCCGCGCGCCATCGCACGCTCGTCGTCGCGATCGCCGGCGCCCTGCTCGCCGCCTGCAGCGGCGACGCCACCTCGCCCGCCGCGGGCGCTGCTGGATCGTCGCTCGCCCCTCCCGTCGACGCCAGCAAGGCGCTCGTCGGCGCGATCGACGGCGTGTACGTGTTCTCCGTCGACCCGCAGAAGGAAGAGACGCTCGCGATCGGCGAGAGCCGGCTCATCATCCCCTCGAGTGCCATCTGCGACCTGTCCAGCACGAGCTACGGACCGGAGTACTGGGACAGGAGCTGCCGCCCCGAGTCCGGCACCGTGATCATCACGGCGTACGTCAGGAACGCCGGCACCGATCATCCCCGCATCGACTTCGAGCCGGCCATGCGCTTCAGCCCGGCCAAGAGCGTCCTGCTGAAGATGAAGGTCAACACCCCCACCGCGTCGTCGGACTGGCAGATCCTCTACTGCAGCACCTTCGGCACGGCGTACTGCGTGGACGAGTCGCTCGATGACACGAGCCTCGCCGTCCGCGTCAACAACATGATCGTCTCCCGCCGCATCAAGCACTTCAGCGGGTACGTCGTCACGAACAACTCCGACGCCTACTGACGTCGGAAATCCCGACCGTTCGCTCGCACTGACCCGCTTCCTGGCGCGGCGCACGGCCACCCCCACGGCGAGCCTCGGCTCGTGAGGTCCTCTGAATGCTTACGCCCACGATGGCACGCGCGCAGCTCCGAACGTTCGGCGGTCTGGTTGCCGCGACGGTTCTGCTCTCCGCGTGCGCTGGCGAGTCCACCGCACCGGTGCGCGCCGATGATGCAACCACCGCGCTCGCTCCCTCCGAAGTCTCCAGGTCCATGGTCGGCGCGGACGACGGCAGCTACACCTTCACGGTCGATCCCTCCAGGCAGGCGACGCTGTGGATCGGCGGCAGCGCGCTCGTCATCCCCGCCAAGTCGATCTGCCGCCTCGCCGACTCGGGCTACGGTGCCGCCTTCTGGGGCGCCAACTGCGCCGCCGAGAGCGCGCCGCTCACAATCACCGCGACCGTGAAGTACGCCAAGTCCGACCACCCGCGCATCGACTTCGAGCCGGCCCTGCGCTTCAGCCCCAAGAAGGTGGTCTCGCTCTACATGTACGTCGACGCGCCGGCCAGCAAAGACGACTGGAACATCCTCTACTGCAGCACGGCCGTCAGGTCGAGCTGCGTCGACGAGTCGATCGCCGACCCCACCCTCGGCGCGTACGTACTCGACCGGTGGGTGTACCGTCGGATCCGGCACTTCAGCGGCTACGTCGTCACGAACCTCGTCGGGGACGCTGGCGATCTGCTCGGCTGGTAATCTCTGCAGTTCCTGACCCTTCAATCGAGCGGACCGCAATGCCGCGTCCGTGATTCGGGAGCCCACCATGTCCATTGGCCGTAGCGCCCTGATGCTCCGCGCGAGCACCCGGCTGCGATGCACGTCAGACGAGTCGGGATACATCGTCGCGTCGAGCTGACCGCCCCACCGCACGAGCAGCAGCGCCCATATCGGATGCCCGGCCGGAGGCCACACCTCCCGGCCGGGCATCCAGCGTTCCGGGCCCAGGGCACGCGGGCGGGATATATTGCACCCGTCGCCCCGACCCCATCCCGGCCCCGCCATGTCCGACACCACCGCCACGCTCAAGCGCACCCCGCTCCACGACCTCCACGCCGCCCTCGGCGCCAGGCTCGTGCCCTTCGCCGGCTACGAGATGCCGGTGCAGTACCCGAGTGGCAGCACCGCCGAGCACCGCGCCGTGCGCGAGGGGTGCGGCGTGTTCGACGTCTCGCACATGGGCGAGTTCTGGGTCACCGGCGACCGCGCGGTGGAGCTCGTGAACCACGTCACCACCAACGACGTCGCCGCGCTCGCCGTCGGCCAGGTGCACTACTCCACCATCCTCAACGAGCGCGGCACGATCGAGGACGACTGCCTCGTCTACCGCTTCGCCGATCGCATCATGATGGTGGTGAACGCCAGCAACGCCCCCAAGGACTACGCCCTCGTCGAGCGACATGCGCGCGAGTTCGGCGTGCAGTTGCGCGACGCGAGCGACGAGATGGCGCTGCTGGCGGTGCAGGGACCGAAGGCGGCGTCGATCCTCGAGACGCTGAGCGACACCGATCTCGCCACGATCAGGTACTACCACTTCACCGAGGGCCAGGTCGCCGGCCACGACGCCATCATCAGCCGCACCGGCTACACCGGCGAGGACGGCTTCGAGCTCTACATCGCCAACGAGGTGGCCGTGCCGATCTGGAACGCCCTGATGGCGACCGGTCAGGTCGCCCCCGCCGGCCTCGGCGCGCGCGACTCCCTGCGCCTCGAGATGGGGATGGCCCTCTACGGCAACGACATCGACGACACGGTCACTCCGCTCGAGGCTGGCCTCGGGTGGCTGGTCAAACTGCCCAAGGGCGACTTCGTCGGCCGCGACGCCCTCGTGGCGCAGAAGGCGAAGGGCCTCGAGCGCAAGCTGGTCGGCTTCACCATGCAGGATCGCAACTTCCCGCGTCACGGCTACCCGGTGTTCTACCAGGGCCAGCCCAGCGGCGAGGTGCGCAGCGGCACCATGAGCCCCACCCTCGGCATTCCGATCGGCACCGCCTACCTCCCGCTGGCAGGGGCGAAGGAGGGCACGGTGTTCGAAGTCGAGATCCGGGGCCGGCGCCTGCCGGCCACGGTGGTGAAGCCGCCGTTCTACAAGAGCGCGTCGCACCTCTGAGCACCCCGGGCGTGGGGAGCGCGGTCATGCGCGTGGCGATCCTCACCGTCTCCGACGCCGGCGCCCGCGGCGAGCGTGCCGACGCCTCGGGCGACGCCGCCGCCGACTGGGCCCGCGCCCAGGGATCGCCGTCGCCCCTGCGGGCCATCGTCCCCGACGACACCCTGGCCATCGTGCGCCAGCTCCTCGCCTGGTGCGACGACGACGTCGCCGACCTGGTGCTCACCACCGGCGGCACCGGGTTGAGCGATCGCGACGTCACCCCCGAAGCCACCCGCGCCGTGATCGAGCGCGAGGCGCCGGGCATCGCCGAGCACCTGCGTGCCGCCACCGGCGCGAGCTTCCCGCTCGCCTTCCTCAGCCGCGGCCTCGCCGGTGTGCGCCACCGGACCCTGATCGTCAACCTCCCCGGCAGCACGAGCGGCGTGCGCGACACCCTCGACGCCCTCGCCCCCATCGCCGCTCACGCCGTCGCCATCCTCCGCGGCGCCCCCACCGACCACAGTGGGACTGGGTCGTCGAGTCGAACTTCCAACACGCCCGACCCACCGACCGACCTACCGACCGCCCGACCAACCGACGGATCGTCCTCGTGACCGTCCTCATCACCCTCCACGACGTCGAGCCCGCGGTGCGCCTCAACGCCCGCCTCGAGGCCGACGGCTTCGAGACCGCGCTCGTCAGCCCGCTCGACGACATCCGGGCCGAGATCCGCCGCGCTCGGCCCGACCTGATCGTCTTCAGCGGCGACCTGGCCGACGCCGGCAACGTCGGCGTGCTCCGCGAGCAGCTCTGGGCTGGCGTGCCGGTGGCGGGCCTCGCCGACGGCGACGATCCTCTCCACCGCGAGCGGCTCCGCGCGCTCGGCTACGTTGAGCTCTATTCCAAGCCGATCGTCGTCGACGACGTCGCCCTCTCGCTCCGCCGGCTGATGGAGCGCCGCCGCCTCCAGGAGGAGACGGGGTTGATCGGCGAGAGCGAGCCGCTGCGCGAGGTGATGGTCAAGGTCGAGCAGATGGCGCCGGTCAGCAGCACGGTGCTGGTCGAGGGGGAGAGCGGCACCGGCAAGGAGCTCGTTGCCCGCGCCCTCGCCATGCTCGGTCCTCGGCGCAACCGGCCGTTCATCGCCGTCAACGTCGGCGCGCTGCCGGAGGGCCTGCTGGAGAGTGAGCTCTTCGGCCACGAGAAGGGCGCCTTCACCGGCGCCGCCGAGCGGCGGCTCGGGCGCTTCGAGCTGGCCGACGGGGGCACCCTCTTCCTCGACGAGATCGGCGAGATCCCCCCCGCCACCCAGGTCAGGCTGCTGCGGGTGCTGGAGGAGCGGGAGCTCACCCGGGTGGGCGGCGTGCAGAGCATTAAGGTCAATGTGCGCGTGGTGACCGCCACCAACCGGCCGCTCCGCGAGCACGTCGACCACGGGACCTTCCGGGCCGATCTCTACTACCGGCTCAACGTGTTGAGCATCTACCTGCCGCCGCTCAGGGAGCGTCCGAGCGACGTCCCGCTCCTGGTGCGCCGCTTCATCCGCGCGTTCACCGCGGAGCATGGCCGGCCCTTTCCCGGGATCAGTGCCGAGGCCATGGAGCTGCTGGTGCGCTACCCCTGGCCGGGCAACGTGCGCGAGCTGCGGAACCTGGTGGAGAGCATGGTCGTCCTATCGCACGGGACCGAGATCGGGCCCGACGACCTGCCGCGCACCATCCGGGAGGGTGGGAGCGCCCGCTATCTCCCCGTCCACGTCCCGGGATCCCTCCACGCCTCGGCACGGGCAGTGGAGGGGGGACGGGAGCTGGAGTTCATCCTTCGCAGCCTGCTCGAGCTCAAGCTCCAGGTGGAGGAGCTCCGGCGTGAGGTCGACCAGGGGCGGGGCGGGGGTGCGAGTGGGTCCGCGGCGCCGCCCGCCGCCGGGCTGTCGGCGGCTCGCGGCGCCTACATCGGCGAGGTGCCGGCGCCGGGGCTGTGGCGCGCGGCTGACGCCCGGGCGGACGCCCGGGACGGCGCTGTCGTCACCGCCATCGGACCACGTGACGAAAGCCCTCCGCCGAACGTCGTCACCATAGCACCGGGCACCAGGATGGTGGATGTCGAGCGGGCCGTGATCGAGGCCGCGTTGAACGAGACGCGGGGGAATCGGCGGCGCGCTGCTGATCTGTTGGGAATCGGTGAGCGGACGCTCTACCGGAAGATCAAGGAATACCGGTTACCCGAGACCGAACTGTTGCTTGACTAGGTCCGGCGTCGGTGAAATATTGTCAACTGCCTACCAATGACGCCCCGATGACGGGACGTATTCTGCCGCCAGACGCCTGGCGCCCCTCCCTGGTGGGTCAACGTGCAAGCACACTCCGAGCGGATCCGACGGTGACGGCGAAGCCTGATAACGCCCCGCCCTCTCTCGCGTCGCGCACAGCGGCCGAGCACACGCACCCGCACTCACAGATTGCGGGCGCTGTGCTGCCGATCGAGCGCGCCGAGGAGCTGCTGGTCACGCTGCCTGGCGTGCTCAATGTGCGCATCGTTGCCGGACCCACCGGGGACGTCAGCGAGGTGCACGTGCTGACGACCACCGAGGTCTCGCCCAAGCAGACCGTGCGCAACGTCGAGAGCGCGCTGCTGGCGAACCTCGGGATGCGGGTCAGTCACAAGAAGATCTCCGTCGCCACGAGCGAGGGTCCGGCGGCCGAGGCGATTCGTGCGGCGCGCTACACGCCCGGCTTCGGCGTACCGAAGATGGCGTTGGACGGCACCGTCGCGCAGCCCGCGCCGGCCAAGGGTCACCGCGGGCGTCTCGCGTTCGAGGATGTCGAGGTGCGTCGGTCGCGGGCCGAGGGGATGAGCTGCCGGGTGACGCTGCGTCGCGGCGAGGAGACCTTCGTCGGCGAGGCGGCGGGTCTCGAGACCGATCGGCTGCGCACCGAGACGGCGGCCAGGGCGGCGATGGTGGCGGTGCAGCAGGCGGCGGCCGAGGGTCGCACGCTGAGCTTCGAGGGCACGCGGATCGTCGATGCCTTCGACCGGCGGTTCGTGTTCGTCGGTGTGACGGCGCGGTTCGGGCGGGACAGTGCGCTGCTCACGGGCAGCGCGGAGGTCAAGGATGGGATCGAGACCGCGAGCGTGTTGGCGGTGCTCGATGCGACGAATCGGTGGGTGGAGCTGTAGGCGGATTGGAAATCGGTTGACCCCTTTGTAGAGCGAGTGGAGCGGAGCGAAAAAAGGAGAACGAGCGGAGCCTACAATCTGGACTGGCGTGGCAATGAGCCGCGACTTTCTCTGAATGGGGGTGACGCGATATGTGGTCCGAATGGCTGAACGCCTTTTTCGCTTTCGTCGGTACGTCGTTGTGGAACTGAGGTGAGTATGGGGCAAAGGGGCGACCGATCCACTTTCTCAAAATGAAAGTCAATAACTTCGTCGGACTTGTCTTCCTTTTAGCAGTTCTTGGAGCCGGCTGTGTGTGGAATATTTTCCCGCCGCCAGCAGATTGGTCGTATGTGACTGTTGCCGCGTTAGCCGCGCTGGCGCTCACGGCGGATATGATGGGCTTTCTGCTCCCGCGCGGGGCAGCGGGGTCCATCTCCTTCATTCCGTACATGACCGCGATTCTGCTGGTGCCGAACTTTGCGGCCCTCGCGGCAATTCCGCTAACGCGCCTCGTGAGCGAAATCGCGACGAGGAAGGAGCCCCGCAAGACCTTCTTTAACGTCGCGCAACTCACGCTCGCGTATTCGCTGGCAATAATCGTTTACAACGGCTTGGGGGGGCAGAGTCTCCTCGCGCTACGAGGGATGAAGGTGGCCCAAGTGACCATTGCGGTCGGCATCCCCATGCTGGTCGCCTACTGTGTCACATTCGCCGTGAACTCGCTACTCGTAAGTGCGGTCATAGGACTTTCCACCGGAGAACGGACCCTCAAAATCTGGCGGGAGAACAACAACACGACCATCGGCATTGACATTCTCGCGAGTCCAATGGTGTTCGGGTTCGCTTTCGCGTTTGCGAATTATGGCCCGATGATCGCAGCCGTGTTATGGCTTCCGATCCTCGGACTTCGACAGATGAACACGACAAACTTGGAACTCGCACAGACGAATCGCGAGCTTCTCGAGTTGATGGTAAAGTCCATTGAAGCGCGTGATCCGTACACGTCAGGTCACTCGCGTCGTGTCAAGGAGTACGCGATCAAAATTGCGAAATTACTGGGAATGGGAACGTCGGATGTCGAGAAGGTGGGAATGGCCGCTTTGCTGCACGATGTCGGAAAGATTTTCGATAAGTATGCTCCAATCCTGGCCAAGGAGGATCGCTTGACGCCCGACGAGTGGGCGATAATCCGGGAGCATCCTGAAGACGGCGCAAAACTGATTGCCACGATGACGCGACTCCGCGATTTGGTTCCCGCGGTGAGGCATCATCATGAAAATTGGGATGGCACTGGGTATCCGTCCTTGCTTAAGGGAGAAGATATACCCCTTGAGTCACGTATCATCATGTTC
>JBBQYZ010000105.1:0-7885 GCA_038208205.1 Gemmatimonadales bacterium
TGTCCGAGCGGCGGCGGGCCGAGGACGAGCTGCGGGCCAGCCAGGCCCAGCTCGAGCAGGCCCAGCGCATCGCTCGGGTCGGGAGCTGGCACCGGCGGCTAGACGACGACGGCATGTGGTTCAGCGACGAGTCGCTGGAGCTGTTCGGACGCCCCCGTGAGGGGCCGGCACCGAACCGCGACTCGGTCTTCGCGTTCATGCACGACGACGACCGCGACCGGGTGCGGCGCATCGTGGACGACGCGGTGGCCCGCGGCGTCCCCTTCGAGACCGACTTCCGGGTCGATCGGCCCGACGGCTCGACGGTGGTGCTCACCGCCAGGGGTGACATCGAGGTCGACGACCAGGGCGTCCCCACCGGGATCAACGGCACCGTCCAGGACGTCACGACCGCACACCACCTGGAGGCCCAGCTGCTCCAGGCGCAGAAGATGGAGAGCATCGGCGCGCTGGCCGGCGGCATCGCCCACGACTTCAACAACCTGCTGACCGTGATCTCCGGCTTCACGCAGCTCGCGCAGCAGCGGCTCGGGCCCACCCACGAGGTGGCCGACGACCTGCGCCAGGTGACCGAGGCGTCGATGAGCGCCGCGGCGCTGACGCACCAGCTCCTCGCGTTCAGCCGGAAGCAGGTGATGCAGCCGCGCGTGCTCGACCTGGCCACCGCCGTGTCGGGGATGGAGAGCATGCTGCGCCGCCTGATCGGCGCGCAGGTGCAGCTCACCGTGTCGCACGCCAGCGGGTCGATGCTGATCAAGGCCGACCCGAGCCAGCTGGAGCAGGTGCTGCTGAACCTCGCCGTCAACGCGCGCGACGCGATGCCGGAGGGGGGACGCCTGACCATCGCGACCGGCCATGCGAGCGACGCCTCGGGCGTGCGCCGCGTGGGCCTCTCGGTGCGGGACAGCGGCATCGGCATGCCGCCCGACGTGCGCGAGCGGGTGTTCGAGCCCTTCTACACCACGAAGGAGACGGGCAAGGGCACCGGGCTCGGGCTCTCGACCGTCTACGGCATCGTGGCGCAGTCGGGCGGGACGATCGAGGTGGAGAGCGTCGTGGGGCGCGGCACGACGTTCACGGTGTTCTTCCCCGCCGTGACCGACGCCCTGCTGTCGGAGGAGCAGGTCATGCCCGATGCGCCGCTGCCGACAGGCACGGAGACCGTGCTGCTGGTGGACGACGACGCAGCGATCCGCCTGCTGACCGAGCGGGCGCTGACGTCGCGCGGGTACACCGTGGTGGTGGCGGCGGGGGCGATCGAGGCGCTGACGCTCGCCCGCACGATGCCCCGGATCGACGTGCTGCTCACCGACATCGTGATGCCGCAGCTCAGCGGACCGCAGCTCGTCGAGCGCATTCTGGAGAAGCACGCCGCGCCGTGCGTGATCTACATGACCGGCTGGGTGGACGACGCGAGCATGCGGCTCGAGCTGGACGCGGACGTCGCCCTGCTGCGCAAGCCGTTCACCCCGGACGACCTGGTGCGCGCCGTGCGCGCCGCGCTCGATGGCCGATGGGTGCCAGTGCCGATGGGAGGGATGCGATGAGACGCACGATCCTGCGCTCGACGACAGCTGTCGCGACGCTCGCGGTGGGCCTCGCGCTCGCGCTGCCGGTATCTCGCGCCGACGCGCAGGTGGGCGTGCTGTTGCAGGGGGTGATGGACGGCGAGCTCGCCAAGACCGACTCGGCCTCGCAGCTGCTGGCCCGCAACGCGGGCCGGCTCGGCGCGCTCGGCCGGCTCACGCTCTGGGGCGCCGCCGAACCGCTACGTGACCTCGTGGTGTTTGGGCAGGCGTCCGGCGAGACGGGTCCGGCGCGCCACGAGCCGGGGAGCGAGGTGTACCTCCAGCAGTATGGCGTGCGGTGGTCGCCGTCGGACGCCTTCGTGCTCGAGGGCGGAAAGATCACGCACACCGTCGGCGTGTTCGCGTCGCGGCATCTGTCGTTCCGCAACCCGCTCGTGGGCTCGCCCGAAGGCTACACGCTCGCGTACCCGCGCGGGGTGAAGCTGTCGGGATCGGCGACGGCGCTCGACTGGCGCGCCGCGGTGCTGTCGCTGCCGGTGTCACACGAGGACTACACGCCGGAGCCGGGTGAAGCACCGCGCCCCGCGGTCGGAGTGGGAGTGACGCCGCTGACGGGGTTTCGCGTGGGAGCGTCGGCCACGGCCGGGCCGTATCTGAACAAGACGCTGGCGACCCCACTGCTCGCGGGCCGCGACTGGCGGCACTACCGGCAGCGGGTGATCGCCGCCGACGCACAGCTGGCGCGTGGCTACTTCGAGGCGTTCGGCGAGATCGCGCACGGGAGCTACGACGTGCCGGGCAATGCGGCACCGGTGACGGGGCTGACGTGGTACGTGGAGAGCAAGTACACCTTCACGCCGCGCTTCTACCTCGCCGCGCGCGGCGAGCGCAACGCGTATCCCTACATCCAGCCGATCAGCGCCACGACCTGGACCTCGGAGACGAGCGACTTCACCGACGGCGAAGTTGGTGCTGGGTTCCGCGCGACGGCCACGACGCTCGTGAAGCTGTCGCTGCGCGCCGACCACTGGGTGCCGAACCCCAACCCGTTCGCGCCGTCGGCGAACGGCCGGTCGATCGGGTTCCAGATCTCGCAGACCTTCGACGTGCTCGAGCTGGCGTCGCGGGGACGGTAGCGGCTGCCGGCCCCTTCGGGGGAGAGAGTCTCGCGTCGAAATCGTGCGGCGAGATCGCGCAGCGAAGTGGTGGGCGAGATCGTGCATCGACGGAGTGATCGACGTGGTGCCCGGAGTCGATAGATTCCGTGTTGAGGTACGTACGCCCCGCTGGACCAGCCCAGTGACCCGATGACCGGACTGCTCCAGGTGATCGCGCTCTCCTTGCTCGGCGCCAGGCTCGTGCTCTCGTCGAGCGGTCTCGCGTTTCTCCCCTGGGCCGGCTTCGCGCTGATCCCGATCGAGCTGGCGGTCGTCGTCCTCGCCGCGCGCCGCGTGCGCGCCGCCCGCCGAGGGAACACGACCGGCGGAGATGTGCTCACCCAGCTCCAGAGCAGCTGTACCATGGTCTTCGGCAGCGCCATCGCCGGTCGCGCCGCGGGACATGAGATCGCATCGTTCCACTACGCCTTCGCCAGGGCGCCCGCGCCGACGTCGAAGGTAGGTGCGGCAACGGAGAATCGGTTCGCCGCGGCGCCGCCGTTCGCGAGCTCCCTCTTTGCCGCGGTGCTGGGAGTCGGAACGATCGAGACGACGGTCCTTCATCTGCTCGTCGTGCAGCACAGCTCCCGCGTTGCCTGGTTCCTGACGGCATTGAGCATCTACGCGGTCATCTGGCTCGTCGGGTATCAGCGGTCGTGCGGGTCGCGCGTCTCCACGCTGGAACCGGGAGCCCTCGTGCTGCGGGTCGGTCTCCGGTGCGACGCCACGGTGCCATGGGACAACATCGCCTCGGTCCGGCTGCTGACCTGGCGCGACCTGCCCGGGCCCATGGCGGGCTACCTCGACGCGGCGAAGCCGAGCGAGCCGAATGTTCTGCTCGAGTTTCGCCATTCCGTCCGCGTCGAGGGACCGTACGGGATTCCTCGCTCCGCGACCCGCCTGGGGGTGCGGTTTGAGTCGCCCGAGCCGTTCGTGGCGGAGGTAGCAGCCCGTTTGACGTGAGCCTGGCAACGGCCCAGCGTCCGACCGCTACCGCTTGGTGAGCTTGAAGGAGAAGCCCTGCTCCACGAGCTGTCGTACCGGACGTCCGCCCGCCTCGGCGGGACGGTAGCGGGTGTTGAGGAGCGCGGTGCGCACCGACTCGGTGAAGAGACGGTTCGGCGAGTCGATCGCCTGGATGGACCCCGGCTCCACCTTGCCGTCGGCGCCGACGATGAAGCGCACGGACACCGTGCCCTCGACACCGACGCTGCGGAGCGCATCCGGGTAGCGGGGCTCCGCGCCGCTCCTGACCTTGACGGCGCGGTCCACCTCATTCTCCTCGAACGCCTTGCCGCTGCCGCCCGAGCCGAGCCCGCGGCGCGAGCTCGCGCCGCCCTCGCCGGCGTAGGATGACGACGCGTCGCGCGAGACCGGTGCGGCGGCGATCGTGGCCGGGGGCGCCGACACCACGATGTCGCTCACCGTGGGTATCGCCTTGAGGTCGATCGCCGGCAGCACGACGGCGATCTTGGTGGGCGCCACGAGCACTGGCGCCTTGGGCTGCGGAGTCGGCGCCACCGGACGCGGGGCCTGCACGCGCTTGACGGCGGGCGGCGGCGCGTTGCGCGCCTTCTCCTTGGGCGGCGGGGGGATCGGATCCGGGGCGACGTGCACCTCCGGAGGCGGCGGTGTGGCGACGTAGAGCACAGTGTGCTGCTCGACCTTCTCGCGCGGCGGCAGGATCACCTTGGCCGTGCCGAGGACCGCTGCGGCGATGAGCGCACCGTGGACGACCATGCTCGCCACGATCCCCTTTCTCGTGTGGTAGGGTCGCGCCCCTGATTCCAGCAGTAGTGTCATGACGTCCTCCGTGTTCGCCAGTCCCGAGCGAGGTGCATCCTGGGCGTCATGAAGCCAAGATCGTGCCGTCTGGACGGGCTGAGCACTACGGCCGGGACGGTGCAGCCTTCGGTTTGGGCGCGGCCCTGGGCACGATGCGGCCGATCGTATCCCCACCGTCGCTGGTGTCAGACCGCGCGCCAGCCGTGGAATCCGCCCTGATCCGGATCGTTCCAGCCGAGTCGCGCTCGATGACCGTGTTGAGCGTGCGCATCACGCTGCGGAGCGCCTCGATCGGTACGGCGACGGTGGACTCCGGCTGCACGGCGGGAAGAGTACCGCCGCCCATCGCGATCAACGGCGCCGACTGCGAGCCCGGCCGGATGTCGACGACCTGCTCACCGAACGCGCCCACGGGCACGATGCGCACCGTGTCCTGGGTGCGGATCGGCGCGTCCTTGCGCAGGATCAGGAGGTCGATGCGCACACCGCCGTTGGTGAAGTAGACCTCCTTCACCAGGCCGATGTCGATTCCCCGGTATTGCACGCGTGCGCTCCGCTTGAGCCCCGGCGCGCTCTCGGCGATCACGTGCACCACCGATTCGTGCTTCTCGGCGCAGCCGGCGGGCAGGCCGGCGAGCAGGCCGGTGAGCAGGAGCAGGGCTGGGACCCGCGCCCCGGGTGAGCGAAGCGGGGCGTGGCGTCGGACGTCGGCCTGCGGGAGCGGAGCTGCCATGGCGCTGCCTCGGCGTGAAGGATCGTCCCCGTCGTCCACTGCGTGGGGAGGATGGCTTGGCAGGCACATCGTGGACCGCGGGCGCCGGATCGGCAACCGATCTCGTGACGCGGCGCAGCCACTGCTTGACGTGCGTCTCCAGGCCGCGATACTACGCGAGTCGACGCGAGAGTGGCGGTCATGCGGCAAGCGCGAGCGCGGAGGGGACGATGAGGCGGCTGGTGGCCGGGCTGCTGGCGCTCGTGGGGTGGGCCGCGCTGCTGCTGCAGTACGTGATCGTGCTGGCGACGACGCGCGCCGCCGGCGGCTGGGTGATCGACGCGACGACGAGCTACTTCAGCTACTTCACGATCCTCACCAACCTGTTCGTCGCGCTCACGCTCACCGCCGAGCTGGTGACGCCGAGCGTGGGGCTGTGGAACTTCCTGGCGCGGCCAAGCGTGCGCGGCGCGATCGCGACGTACGTGGTGGTCGTGGCTGTGGTGTACGCCGTGGCACTGCGCGGGCTGTGGGACCCGCAGGGATTGCAGCGCATTGCCGACGTGCTGCTGCACAACGTGATGCCGGTGGCGTACCTGACCTTCTGGCTCGCGGCCCGGCGCGAGAGCCTGCTCCGCTGGCACGACGCCGGGGTGTGGCTCATGGCGCCAGCGCTCTACCTGGCGTGGGTGCTGCTGCGCGGCGTCGTCGTGGGACGATACCCGTACCCGTTCGTGGACGTGGGGCGGTTGGGCTACGCCGCGACGGCGGTCAACGCGGGGCTGCTGCTGGCGGCGTTCTGGGTGGTGGGCGTCGCCGTGGTCGGAGCCGACCGGACGGTAGGACGGCGGTCGCTCGAGTCGTAGCGCCGGCACGCCGGCACGCCGGCCCGATCCGTTTCCTCGGTAGCGGCTCGATGGTCCCTGATGATCGGCTCCATTCGACTCGACGTGACATCTACCCGGGTCCTGTGGCTCGCCAGCCACGCGAGCCCGCCAACGCGCACCGACTTCACATGCGTCTGCTCCCCGCCCTCGCTCTCGCGCTCCTCGTCGTCGTCCCCTCCGCCGAGGGGCAGAAGACGCGGACGTCGCACGCCGCGTCTGTCTCGCTGAAGTCGACGCGGAGGTCGCACGACGCGTCGAAGGTATCCGTGACGTCCAGGACGCCGCAGCGAGACACCGAGGCGATGAGCGTCGGCGAGCACGAGGTCGTGCTCGCGGGCGTGCGGTTCTGGTATCGCGTCGCCGGTACGGGGCAGCCGGGCGATGCGCCACTCGTCTTCCTGCACGGCGGGCCAGGGTACAACAGCTACAGCTTCGCGGCGCTGGAGGGACCGCGTCTCGAGCGCTCGCAGCGCGTCGTCTACTACGACCAGCGCGGGGCCGGACGGTCGGAGCGTCCGTGGACGGCGCACTACGCGCTCGACACGCTGGTAGAGGACGTGGAGGCGCTGCGCCGCGCGCTCGGCGTGCCGAAGATCGCGGTGTTGGGGCATTCGTTCGGCGGGATCACCGCGCTGGAGTACGCGGCGCGCTATCCGGATCGCGTGTCGAAGCTCGTGCTCGCGGCGGCCCTGTCCGACGGGCCGGCCACCTGCCGCGTGCACACCGACCGGTTGGCCCGCCTGTACCCTCAGGAGTACACACGCGTGGCGGCGGACACCGCCTGGCAGAAGGCGGCGCCGCGCGCCTGCTTCGATTGGGAGATCCGCGCCCTCGGCAACGCGGGCTTCGAGGCGTTCAACAACCAGGGAATCTTTCCCGACTCCCTGGTGCGGCGGCGGATGGACAGCGTGGACGCCACGAGCGGCCTGCGCAACACCGGTGAGCAGCAGCGCGCGCTGTTCAGGGCGGGGCTGTTCGAGCACCGCTTCGAAGGCCACGCGCAGCTCGTGATGCCCACCCTCATCGTGATCGGCGGCCAGGACAACGCGATCGGCGTCGCGCCACAGCGAGCGCTCGCGGCCATGCTGCCCGACGTCCGCGTCGTCGAATACCCGCGCGCCGGCCACTTCATGTACCTCGACGAGCCCGCGCGCTTCACGCGCGACGTGGCAGGGTTCCTGGCGACGAAGCGGAGCGAGAGGGTGAGGCACAGTCGGGAGTAGGTGGGGTGGTGATCCTCAATACCCCACCCCGAACCGCTTCCGCGCGTGCTTCGGGCGCTCGATCTCGTCCACCAGCGCGAGCGCGTAGTCCTCGAAGCTGATGCGGCTGTGGCCCTGCGGGTCGGCGATGAGCTGGTCGTCGCTCATGCGGTACTTTCCCGTGCGCGTGCCGGGTCCGATCTCGGCCGCTGGGCTGATGAACGTCCAGTCGACGCCGGACCCCTCCGCGCGGAAGACCTCGAGCGCGTCGATCCCCTCCTTCGCCTCGGCCTTGTAGGCATCGGGAAATCCCGGCGCGTCGTACAGGCGCACCCCGGGCGAGACCTCGAGGCTCGACGCGCCGCCGACGACGATGAGTCGCCGCACACCCGCCTGGCGCACGCCGTCGAGCAGCGCTCGCGCCGCGGCGGCGAGCGAGGGCGCCGCCATGCCGCGCGCATTGGGGCGCGGGGAGATCGCGCTCACCACCACGTCGGCCCCCGCCACGAGCCGCGCGACAGCGCCGGCGTCGGTCGCGTCGCCCTGCAGGAGCGTCACGCGCGGATCGGGGGTCTGCGCCTTGGCCGCGTCGCGCACCACACCGGTGACGGTG
>JBBQYZ010000106.1:0-7877 GCA_038208205.1 Gemmatimonadales bacterium
GGGCACGTGCAGCACCGGCTCGATGTCCTCGGCGATGAAGCGGCGGTAGTTGGCGAGCATCGCGCCGTCGTCGCCCATGCCGAGCGGCGCCTTCCACCACTGCACGTCGTGGTTGCCCGGAATGCAGAGCACCCGGCTGTGCCGCTCGGCATGTCGGATGAAGGCGCGGGCGCGCTGGAACTCGCCGGAGCGCGCGCGCTGCGACACATCGCCCGAGATGGCGACGACGGTGTACCGTCGCTCGGCGATCAGCGCCTCCATCGCCTCGTACTGCTCGGGCACGGCCGGATGGCCGAAGTGGAGGTCCGAGCAGTGGAAGATCGTCGTCGTGCTCACGGTGCGCTCAGAGCCGGGCGATGACGGCGTCGGTGAACTGATCGGTGCTCGCTGTGCCGCCGAGGTCGCCCGTCACCGTCCGCCGCTCACGGATCGTCGTCTCGAGGGCGTTCCGTACGCGCCGGGCGCGCTCGCCGTCGTTCATGTACTCGAGCATCATGCAGGCGGCGAGCACGAGCGCGCCCGGGTTCGCGACTCCCTTGCCCGCGATGTCGGGAGCGGTGCCATGTACCGCCTCGAAGATCGCGCCGCCGAGCCCGATGTTCGCGCCCGGCGCCAGCCCGAGCCCACCGACGAGGCCCGAGATCAGATCCGACAGGATGTCGCCGAACAGGTTCGTCGTGACGATCACGTCGTAGCGCTCCGGCCGGAGCACCAGGTTCATCGCCATCGCGTCGACGATCACTTCTTCGAACTCGATGTTCGCGTACTCCTGCGCGATCAGGCGCCCGACGTCGAGGAAGAGGCCCTGCGAGAACTTGAGGATGTTCGCCTTGTGTACCAGCGTCACCTTCTTGCGGCCATGCTTCACGGCATAGTCGAAGGCGTAGCGCACGATCCGCTCGCTGCCGGCGCGCGTGATGACCGCCACGGACTCGGCCGCTGCCCGCGAGTCGCTGCCGATCTTCACGTAGTGCTCGATCCCGACGTAGAGCCCCTCGGTGTTCTCCCGGATGAGCACCAGGTCGATGCCCTCGTACCGGCCGCCCTGCACGATCGTGTGGGCGGGCCGTACGTTGGCGTAGAGGTCGAAGGTCTTGCGCAGAGCCACGTTAATCGAGCGGAACCCTTCGCCGACCGGCGTCTCGAGCGGGCCCTTCAACGCGATGCGCGTGCGCTTGATCGAGTCCAGCGTCGCATCGGGAATCGGGTCACCGCACCGGGCGACCCCCGCCTGGCCGGCGTACTGGACGTCCCACTCGATCTCGGCGCCCGCCGCCTCGAGGATCCGGACGGTGGCGCTGCTGATCGACGGACCGATGCCGTCGCCGGAGATGAGCGTGACTGGCGTTGCCATGGAGATATGCCTTGCGCGCCGTCAGGGGGCGGTGACCAGGTCGGCGAAGTGCGCAGCGAGGCTCGTGAGGAGCCCGCGCGAGAGGGTGGGCGAAGGGTCGCTCTTCACCTCGCCCGTCCAGCGGACCTCGGCGAGACGCCCGTCGATCAGGGCGACGCGCAGCACGGCGACGCCGGTGCCGTCGCGGTCCCGGTCGAACCGCAGCTCGACCGGAACGAGCACGGCCCGCGCACTCTCCTGCAGCGCGATCATCGTGCGCAGCTGCGTCGCCAGCGGGTCACCGAGCTTCGTGCCACCGACCACGCTCGTGCTGCGCAGCGGCGAGGTACCGAGCGCATACGGATCCACCGCGTACGACGGGCTGCCGCGCATCGCGCGCACGAGATCGGCGGGGTAGACCCACTGAGTCCTGAACCCGCGCTCGGCGAACGCTGTCGCGATCTCGTCGTCGACCGTGCGCAGGTAATCGCGGGGACGCGGGATGGTGGCGGTCCACCCGAGCGCGTCGCTGCTGCGCAGGTAGGACGTCGGCGTCACGATGGCCCGCTGCGCCGCCAGCTGCGCGAGTGGCCGCGCCGTGGTCTCGGCGGGCGCGGGTGCCTCGGCGCCCTTGCCGCGGCACGCGGCCAGCGCGAGAGGGAGGCTGCAGAGCAAGCGAAGGGTAGGACGCACGAAGGGGCGTTGGAGGGTGTGGCCGAAAGCTAAACCCCGAACCCGGGACGGGCGACGGCGGGAGATCGGCGCATTGACCCCGCTCGCGAGGGCTTCCAACTTGGCGCGGTGATCCCCTCCCCTTCCCTGCCAGCCGCGCCCCGCCGCCCACTCGACGTCCTGCTGTGGGTCGGCGTCGCCCTCCTCGGCGCGGCCTCGCTCGGATGGATCGCCCTGGAGCGCGGCGAACCCGTCAGCGCGGCCTGGCTGCTCGTGGCGGCGCTATGCACCTACGCCATCGGCTACCGGTTCTACAGCGCCTTCATCGCAGCACGCCTCTTCGCCCTCGACGACGCCCGGGCAACCCCCGCCGAGCGACTCGCCGACGGGCGGGACTTCGTGCCGACCAACCGGTGGGTCGTGTTCGGCCACCACTTCGCCGCGATCGCCGGCCCGGGTCCCCTCGTCGGCCCCACCCTGGCGGCGCAGTTCGGCTACCTGCCGGGAATCCTCTGGATCGTGGTGGGGGTGGTGCTCGGCGGCGCGGTGCAGGACATGGTGATCCTCTGCGCCTCGGTGCGTCGCGACGGCAAGTCGCTCGGCGAGATGGCGCGCGAGGAGATCGGTCCGGTGGCCGGCTTCACGGCGATGATCGCCGTCCTCGGCATCATGGTGGTGCTGATCGCCGTGCTCGGGCTCGTGGTGGTGAACGCGCTGCGCTCGAGCCCGTGGGGTACGGTGACGATCGGGCTGACGATCCCGATCGCCATGTCGATGGGCGTGTACATGCGCTGGCTCCGGCCCGGCCGCGTGCTCGAGGCGAGCGCGATCGGGCTCGTGCTGCTGGCGCTCGCGCTCTACGCGGGGCGATGGGTGGCGGCCAGTCCAGCGCTGGCGTCGACGTTCACGCTGACCGGGCGCACGCTGGCAATCCTCGTGATGGCCTACGGCTTCGCGGCGTCGGTGCTCCCCGTCTGGCTGCTGCTGGCGCCGCGCGACTACCTGTCGTCGTTCGTCAAGATCGGCGTGGTCGTCGCACTCGCGGCGGGAATTCTCGTCGCGCTGCCGCCGCTGCAGATGCCTCCGCTCACCCGATTCATCGATGGCACCGGTCCGGTGTTCGCCGGCGCGCTCTTTCCCTTCGCCTTCATCACGATCGCCTGCGGCTCGATCTCCGGCTTCCACGCGCTGATCGCGTCGGGCACCACCCCCAAGCTGCTGGCGCGCGAGAGCGACGCGAGACTCGTGGGCTACGGCGCGATGCTCGTGGAGTCGTTCGTGGCGGTGATGGCGCTGATCGCCGCCTGCGCGCTCACACCGGGCGTCTACTTCGCCATCAACGCGCCGGTCGCCGCACTCGGCACCACGGCGCAGAGCGCGGCGGCGGCGATCGCGGCCTGGGGGTTCGTCGTCACCCCCGCCGAGCTGGAGACGCTGGCGCGGCAGGTGGGCGAGGCATCGCTCCTCTCGCGCACCGGAGGCGCGCCGAGCCTCGCGGTGGGAATGGCGCACATCTTCGCCAACATGCTCGGCGGCGGCGGCGCGATGGCGCTCTGGTACCACTTCGCGATCATGTTCGAGGCGCTGTTCATCCTCACCACCCTCGACGCCGGCACGCGTGTCGGCCGCTTCATGCTGCAGGACCTCGGCCGGCATCTCTGGGCGCCGTTCGGCCGTACGTCGTGGACCCCCGCGGTGGTGCTGTCGAGCGCGATGTTCGTGGCGATGTGGGGCTGGTTCCTCTGGCAGGGGGTGAACGACCCGCTCGGCGGGATCAACTCGCTCTGGCCATTGTTCGGCATCAGCAACCAGCTGCTCGCGGCGGTGGCGCTCTGCGTGGGCACCACGATCATCATCAAGATGGGCAAGGCGCGCTACGCATTCGTCACGCTCATTCCACTGGGGTGGATTGCCGTGGTGACGATGAGCGCTGGCGCGGCCAAGCTGTTGTCGCCGCTGCCCAAGCTGGGGTTCCTGTCGCACGCGCGAACGCTGCGTGCCGCGCTCGAGGCGGGCGCTCTTCCCGCCGGGGTGAAGTCGGCCGCCGACCTGCGTCGCATGATCGCCAACGACTACCTTGACGCGGCCGTCGCGGCCTTCTTCCTGCTGTCGGTGTTGATGGTGATCGCCGCCAGTGCGCACGAGTGGTGGGCGGTGCTACGGAGAGGGAAGCCGGCGCGCTCAACGGAGGCTCCGTTCAATCCGCTGGCGCCTCAGGGTGACTGAAGCAACCGGCGTGCATCGTCGCGCGCCGGTCGCGGCTCACTCCCAGCCCGCCCAAGGATCATCCACACACATGATCCGTCGTGGATCTTCGCAGCCAGTGATGGGCGGAGGCGGGTCGTCCGGAGTCGGACTGGCATTGTACGCCATCGGGCCGGGGCCCCAATCGCCGAAACGGTTCTCGAACTTGTCGGACTTCAGGATCGCCGAGTACGGGGTCTGCCCAGCGGTCCCCGCATTCCAACCGGCAAACGTCTGGCGCGTGTAGAAGCATTCGGCGCGACCATTTCCGGCAAACCTTTTGATGCTACCGACGCATCCCATCAGGTCACGGTGGCGGCTTCCCGCGTTACGCGCCGGATCGATGTGAAATCGGAACGGCGTATACTGGCTGCTGTAACACCAGTCACCCTCGTTGTTCTCGCCTGCGAAAGTGTTGTTGCACTTGGAGTCGCTCTTGTACATCGCGTGCTTGTTGGCCGATACGGCGATGTACGGGTGTCCGAGGTACCGTCTCGTAAAGCTCGCGTCGGCCGGGTTGACCCACTGCGACCGGTCTCCTGCACCTTGCCCGGCCGTATCGTAGTGCGCGGACAGCCACATCTGGCGAAACTCCCAGTGTTGCGTACCGGGGTTGAAGCCGACCTCCACCATCGCGAGCTCCGAGTCGCCGTGGTGACCACCGCCAAATCCGAAAGCAGGCACTCCGCAGTCGTCGTAGTACGCGGGCATGAATGCGAGTCGGACGGCTCCAGACGCCGGAAAATACTTGGCTGCCCAGGCAGGCTCGCCGTCGCCGCACTTCTCCTGGATCCCCATGCTCCAGCGCGGCGCAAAGCCCTTGGCCAGCTCAAGCTCGCAATGGTCGTCAAGCCAATCAGAGTCGGCGTCCGCGATCCACGGCGTGCGGTCGTTGAAGCAGGTCGAGGGGGTGACGTCGCCCCCGAGCCAGATGCCCGCGCTACCGGGGGACGGATCCCACGGAGCCTCGTACAAGAGATCGTTCATGGGCCCGAAGAAAGGTCCCGGGATGATGACGATCCCATCGCCTTCACAAGCCTGATCCACGTTCTCGCAGTCGCCGATCAGCCGAGCGGACGGCCCTGGTGTCGCCGGCGCGGGCGTGGTGATCGCGTCAGCGCACGCGACCAGAAGGAGGAGCGTTACGGTCCTAGCAAGGGTGGGCACGCGCATAAGCGGATCTCCAGCCGAGGATCGTGCGCCGCGCCGACCGGGAGCGACTTCGCTCCATGGACAGCCGCATGCACCGTGCATACTCTGGCCGATTCGCGCAGCGCACGAGGGGGGAAAATACGATCGCTCATACGCTCCGCAAGGGAGCGGTGGAGTGCACTTTCGCCATCGCGAATAATGACTCAAATTCGGCATGCCGCGCTCGAGGGCGCTGCTTTCTTTCTGCTGGCGGCGCTGTCATGATCGCCGACAACAACGAGCGACGACTGCCGATGCGGGCGGCAAGCCGATGAGATGCCTGGCCGAGATTGCCGCCGCGATCCGATGCATCATCGGCGCGCCGGACTACGAGTGTTATCTGCGGGATAGCGCCCGAAGGATGCAGGCGCCGCCGCCGATGTCGCGAGATGAGTTCACGCGCGACACTCTCGCGCGCCGGTACGAGCGGCCCGGCTCGCGGTGCTGCTGATGGAACCTCGACCCGATCAGCCGGCACGCCGCGCGTTCTTCCGCCTGCACAAGCCGCTCTCCGAGCTGATCCTCGAGTCGGGCATGATCGTGCTGAGCGTGCTCCTGGCGCTCGCCGCGAGCAGTTGGGCCGATCGACGCAAGCAGAACCATCTCGCCGAGCAGGCGCGCAGTGCGTTCGTGCTCGAGCTGCGCAACAACCGCGCGCTGGTGGCGCGCGCGATACCGTACCACGACGCCCTGTCGGCGGCGGTGCTCCGAGCCGACTCCACTGACGACGTGCGAACTTATGCCCAGTGGCGGCGCGCCTTTCCGGCGTGGTCCGGGTTCGCCCCGCCCGACCTCACCTTCTCCGCGTGGCAGACCGCCGTGAGCACCGGCGCGATCGGCGACATCCCGTTCGGCACCGTCGGCATGCTGTCGCGCGCGTATACCGTGCAGGGCAGGCTCGATGCCTTCAACACGGCCTTCTTCCCGGTGCTCGATTTCTCCGACGAGCGGATGCATGGCACGGTGCGCCGGATGCGCGTGTACGTGTCCACGGTGCTGAGCTACGAGCGCTACCTCCTGACGCAGTACGACAGCTGCCTCGTCCGCCTGGAACCCCCGGGTCGCTGAGCCAGTCCGACGTCGACTGCTGCTGCTCCGCCTCCACGCACGCCTCCGGGGCGTTCGGCGCCGAGGGGCCCCCGCCGTGAGCCGAATCGTCCACGTCCTGCGCGTTCTATTACTGAGGGCCGAAACGGCGGTGCGATGGATGACCGGTGCGCCGGACTATCCAACCAACCTGCGGCTGAACTTCCACTTCAACCGGATTCCGCATGCGTCGATCGCTCATGCTGCTCGCGCTCCTGCCGACGATGGCAGCGTGCAGCACCGACTGCAGCACGACGACGAACGTCGCAACGGCCGCGGGGACGATCCGCGACGTCGCAGGAGTGGCGCTGGCCTCGGCCGACGCGGCGGCGAGCGAGGAGATGCGGTCGCCGGAGCGCTGGGCGCTGCGGGCGAGCATCTGGACGGCGTCGGGCCCGGCGGGTGCGCCGTTGAAGGGCCACATCATCGCCGCGAGGCTTCTCTATCCCTCAGGGATGCTGCTCTACGCCGTTCCCGCCACGTCGTCGATCGTCACGCCGTACTACGTGACGAGCCTTCAGGTGGTCCTACCCAACGCTGGGGCATATGCGAGCGCGCGCGACGCGCTGATGAGCGGACGGGTGAAGCTCGTCCTGGAAACCGATCTGCCGGGGTTGGAGCGGCTCGAGACGACGTTGACCGACGCGCGGTACCAGCCGGCGGAGCGGCGCCGGTGTCCGTACACCTGACCTGCGCGGCGCACTATCCCGCGTCCACCTTCCGTTCCTCCTCCACGTACGCGATCGCTCCTCGTTCCGGCCGCACCCCGCGGCCGTAGCGCTCGGACCAGCGCTCGGTGAACTCGGCGCCGAGCAGCAGCACCATGGAGGTGTAGTAGACCCAGATCAGCACGATGGCCAGCGACCCCGCAGCACCGTACGCCTTGCCCGGGTCGGAGCGGCCGAGATAGAGGCCGATCACCGTCTTGCCGAGCACGAACAGGAGCGCGCTGCCGGCCGCACCCGCGCGCACGTCGCGCCACGCGATGCGCGCGTCGGGCAGGTAGCGGAACATGACGGCGAACAGGCCGGCGACGATCGCGAAGCTCAGGAGCGACGTCAGCGCCTCGACCACGACCGCGCCGGCACCGATGCCGCCGGTGAAGCGGGCGGCGCCCGCCGTCAGCGCGGTGCTCACGGCGAGCGACACGAGAAGGAAGAACGCCACCGTCATGACGATGCCCATCGAGAAGAGCCGCTTCACGAGGAACACGCGAAGTTGATTGCGGCGCGGGTCCGGCTTCACGCGCCACACCCGGTTGAGCGCATTCTGCAGCTGCGAGAAGGAAGCGGTGGCGCCGAAGGTCAGCGCGGCGATGCTGAGCAGGGTGCCGACGGAGGCGGTGTCGTCG
>JBBQYZ010000107.1:0-7849 GCA_038208205.1 Gemmatimonadales bacterium
ATACTGGCTCGTCGCCGCCGGCACCGCCCTGCGTGTGTCGGGTGAGGTGCTGCAATCCGGAACTCCGCGAACGTGGCTGCATCCGGTGATCGTCCTCGCGGGTGTGGCGCAGGCGGCGGGGCTCATGCTGTTCTTCGCGACCATGTGGTCGCGCATCCGGCCCGTCGGCAGTCAGGCCCGGGAAGCGGCTGGAGAGCGCTTCTAGCACGAGATTCGGTGATCTAGGGTGCGTGGTCGTGCATCGTGTGTCCGGCGGCGAGCGGCTCGACCGCAATGCCAGCCGCACGACCCTTGGCCGCCTGGCGGCGCACCTTCTCGCACGGGCGGCGGCAAGCGAGGGACGCGCCTTCACCCTTGGCGCATCGCAGCAGCAGGCTGCCGAGGAGCTGGGGACGGTGCGGGAGTTGGTCGTCTGCGGCCTTCGCGTGCTGCGCGAGCGCGGTGTGATCGTCGCCTAGGGCGGGGGGCGTTACACAGTGGCGGACGAGGGGATGCTCCGCCGGATCGTCGCCGACGACGGCTGACTCCTGCGCCGCGCCATCCGACGTCAGCTCGCGGCCGGGAGCGCCAGGGTGAAGGTGCTTCCCATGCCTGGTATGCTCTCCACCGTCAGCTCGCCGCCCATGCCGCGGGCGAGATCGCGGCTGATCGCGAGGCCGAGCCCCACTCCGCCGGTTGGCTCGATGAGCGTGCGGTGTGCCTGGACGAACGGCTCGAACACCGACGTGACGCGATCAGCGGCGATGCCGATCCCGGTGTCCACGACGTGGATCAGCACCCGGTCGTCGCGCCGCTCACATCGGACATCGATCCGGCCACCCGGACGGGTGAACTTCACGCTGTTGGACAGCAGGTTGAGCAGGATCTGGCGCACCTTGTCGGGGTCGACGTTCACTTCGAGCGCGGGATCGGCCGGGTCGCAGTGAAAGGTGAGCGAGCGCTCCTGCAACTGGGGCTTCACGAAGTCCTCGAGTGTGGCCAGCAGCGCGGACACGGGAACGCGCGTCAGGTGGAACTCGACGTGTCCCGCTTCGCTGCGCGCGAACTCCAGCACCTCCGTGATCAACCCCAGCAGGTGACGCTGCGCACGCTGCACGCGTTCCAGATCGGCGCGTTGCTCGCTGGTGAGTGCTCCGCGAACGCCGAGCAGCAGGAGCTCGGAGTAGCCGCCGATCGCGTTGAGCGGCGTGCGCAGCTCGTGACTCATGGCGGCGAGGAACTGGCTCTTGGCGCGGTTCGCCGTTTCCGCGGTGTGCTGTGCATCGAGCGCCGCTTGCTGCTGACGCGCATTGTCCACCGCGTAGGCAGCGCGGCGCGCCAGCTCGGCGGCGAGTGAGAGGTCGTCCGCCGTGTACCGCCGCCGCGACTCGGCCGAGACGAGGGTGAGCACCCCGAACGTCTCGCCGCGGGCGGTCAGCGGGACGATCATCGCCGATCGCAGGCCCAGCTCGCGGCTGATCCGCAGATGCTCGGCGTCGACCGCGCCGGCGGCGAGCATCTCGTCCGTGATGTCGGAGTAGATCTCCGCCTGGCCAGTGCGGAGCACGTTCGGCGCGCCGGTGAGCGCGTCCGGCTGCGGGGGATAGCGGCGGTTGAGCTCACGCGCCCACTCCGCCTTGGCTGGGTCCACATGTGCGACGGCGACCTGGCGCGACCGGCCATCCTCGTCGAGGATCTGGATCGCGCACCAGTCGGCGAGCTCCGGGACGACGAGTCGCGCCAGGTCCTGCAGGCGCCGCTCCGGATCGAGCGGCGCGGTCAGCAGCCCGGTCGCGCGATCCAGATAGTGGAATGCCTCCTCGGCCTTCTTGCGCGCGGTGACGTCCTTCCACTGTGTGGCAAGCCCGCCGTCGGCGAGCGGATAGCAGGAGAGCTGCGACCAGGCGCCGCGCGCGGGATCGAAGGCCTCGAACTGGACGGGAGTCCGTTCCTTGGCGGCGCGACGCATCTCGTGCTCGAACATCGTGCCGGTCATCTCGGGATAGACGTCCCAGACGACGCGCCCGACCAGGGCGGAGGAGTCGGGCTGCCCCGAGGCGGCGAACAGGCTGGCGGCCGCTCCGTTGATGTACCGGAAGCGCCAGTCGGCGTCCTGCACGACGAACGGATCGCCGATGCTCTCGAGGATGCCGCGTGTGAACGCCGCGGCGGTCGTCGCCTCTTCCGTCTGCTCCTCGAGCTCGGCGCTCGTCTGCGCGAGCTCCTCCGAGATGGCCTGCGCCTCTTCCAGCTGCAGGGCGAGCTCCTCGGCCTGCCGCTCCATCCGCCGCGCGAGCCTCGCGTTCTCGCGCGCCGCGACGCGCGCGCGGTCGGCGATCGTGCTCACGAGCGCCGCGGCGAGAAAGAAGATGCCGAGCGGCACCAGCTCGCGCGCGTCGTTGAGGTGCAGCGCGTAGCGCGGCAGGAGGAACCAGTAGTCCACGGCAACCACCGCCAGGACCGACGCCAGCAGCGCGGGCCCCAGACCCGCGATCACGGCGGTGCCCAGCACGGCCGGCCAGAACAGCATGAACATCACGCGCGTGATGTGCGACTCCAGCAACAGCGAGAGGCCGAGCGCCACGACGATGGAACCGACGGCGAGCGCGTAGCCGGCAAAGCGACCGATCGACCGTGGCGGCGCGAGGGCGCCCTGCTCGCCCGTGGCGGAAACGCCGGCGCGCATGCCTGTGCGGACGTCCCGGTGCCGGGACGCCGACAGGGATGCGGTCGGTGTGCGCATCCGTGGTTGCTCGTCGTGCTTTCGATGTGGAACGTCCAGCATCTCCCCGAGCGGTGAGCGGAGCGATCGTGCGTCGAACGAGAGAAGCGCCGGGAAGTATGAGTCGGTTCCCGAAGGCGGCGCAACGCCACCTGTGCCCGGGCTGCTCGGACATTTGGGAACGCCCAGGGCGTGCCCGGGTCACGCCCGGGCCCATGCCGCTGTACGAGTGTGCGCCTACAGGAGGGTGAGGCGTGGGAACGTCGCCTCGTCCGTCGGCGCGGCCGGCACGATCGGAGTGTTGCGCGGCGCTCCCTGCACCACGCGGAGGGGACGGCTCTTGACCGCCGGCCGTGAGTCCGTGGGTGCCGGCGCGGGCGCAGGCGTGGGCGCGGATGCAGGCGCGGCCACCACGGCGTCGCGCGCCTTCGCGCGCTCTTCGTCGGTCCCGCTCTCACGTCCGTTCTCGCGCGCGACGAACGCTCCGGGTCCGCACTTGGCCCCCTGCTTCGGATCCGACATCTCGTGTTCCTCTCTCGGTTGGTGGAGCATCGCTTCGGCCTGGCGGCCGCGTCGCCTAGTCGGCGCGGCGCGCGCGCGCGGGAAAGTACTCCTCGACGAACCAGCGCATCAGGTGACCGCGGAGGGCCTCGTCGTGAACGCGGCGCCACGCATGCCAAACGGGGCTCCAGCGTGCGGTCCGCATCGTCTTGAGCTCGACGAGCACCCGTTCAGGGGCGGCGCCCTCGTCCCGTCGGGCCGCCACGTAGTCGCGTATGGCGGGCTGGAGCTGCCTCGCCACGCTGCCGTCGGGCACGAGGCTGTCGGTGACCCGCGTGGCGGCGTACACGGCGTGCACCCGGGCGGCGAGCAAGAGGGCCTCCGTCGAAGGCGGGGCGGCGAGACCCGCCGTCCCAGCCGCACGTAGGTGCGCGGCATCACCGAGCGCGTAAGGAACGGTCTGCGCAGTCGTCGGCATGGCTCGCCCTCGAGGGAGGCGTCGCCAGAAGCGCCGGTGCAAGTGCCGACCTGGCTGGTGACGACATCCAGGTCATGCTCAAGCCTACAGCCGGGACCACGCACGCGCACGCCGCACGCGGTATCGCCTGCCGGGACGGATCGTCATCCAGGGTGACGTACACCGCAGCCACTGCCCTCAAGGAATCGAACGCCCTCGCCGCGACGACGGTGTTCACCGCGTTCTGTGTCGCGCTGGAACGCTACGCCGCGAGCGGTGCGGGAGAGGAGGAGACCGAGTTCACCGCGGTCGCCGTCGCGCGGGAGATGGCGCTCCGACGGCTCGCCCCCGAGCGCGCGCTCAGCGCGCTCCGCATCGCGGAGTGCGGCATGGACTCGCCCGACTATGCGTCGGATCAGGGCCGGGTGCGCGCGCATCGGTATGCCGGCGTCGTGAACCTGATGCTGAACGCGTACTTCGAGCCGCGGGACGACGCCCGGCCGCCGACCGACGGCGCCAGCGAATCGACGGGACTCTAGTCCAGGTCGGAAGCCATCCATGCCATCCCCTCGACTGCCAACGAGCCCCGATGAGGCGCTCGAGCCTTCCGTCCAGCCCGTGCTCATAGTCGACGACGATCCCGTCGCCGCCGCCGCCACCGAGGGCCTGCTCGCCGCGGGCGGGTACCGCGTGGCCTCGGAAGCACGTGGTGACGCGGTGCTCCGACTCGTGCGCACGATGTTCGTCCGGCTCGTGGTCGCGGAGCTCTACGTGCCCTGCGCGGAAGGACGCTGCGTGGCCACGGTGCTCGGCGGCGACCGCGCGCGCTACCCGCGACTGCGCGTGATCCTCTACACGCGCCACACCCGTGCTGAGGACGTGACGTGGGCCTTCGGGGTCGGCGCCGAGGCGGTGTTGCAGCAGTCGACGTCGCCCGCGACGTTGCAGTCTTCACAGCGCTCGGCGCTCCTTCGCCAGGTGCGGCGGCTCGACGAGTCGGCGCTGGGACCGGGGTGGAATCTCGTGACACTGCCGTAGGGGCGTGAGAGGAGTTGAGCGGCGCGGAAAAAAAGTGCCGGACGCGAATCAGCGCGTCCGGCACTCCGTCAAACAGCCGCTCTGCCACGGGGCAGTCCGACCGTTCCCCACTACGGCCTGACCGGCACGTCCTTGCGCATCGGGATGCGCTGCGCCGGCGCGGCGCGGGGTGCGGCCGGCTGCACCGGGGCGGGGGCCGGTGCGTTGGTGAGGGAATCGCGCAGCGTGTGAAGCGCCGCATCGTTGGCGCGCAGACGGCGCGTCTCATCGGCGCTCACCGAGTCCTCGTGTGCGATCACCATCGGCGCCGGTGCGGGCGACATGACGGTCACCGTGCGCATCACATGGTTCGGCTGGCGGAAGAGGCTGAGCCCGAAGCGAACGCTCCGGTAGCTCTTCCAACTCTCGTTCGCGAGCCAGTCCCACACGCCGTCCACGCGCAGGGCGGCGTTATCGGTGAGGGCGTACTTGGCGCCGACCAGGCCGTCCACACCGTACGAGTGCAGGAAGTTCGTCTCGGTGGAGATGCCGGCGCCGGCACCGACGAGGAGGGATACCGGTCCCGACCTGAGGGGCACCAGCATGAGCCGCCCAGCGAGGATGCCGACGTTCACGTTGTTCAACCCGTTCGGGCGCGAGGCGCGCATCTCGGCCTTCTCGAACTCCGCCGACCAGCGCGGGTCCATGAACATGGCGATGCGCCCACCGCCGCCGACTCCCGTCTTGAGGCTGAGCGCGTTGTCGAACGACGCGGCGCTCGCGAAGGCGCCGAACTCCATCGTGCCGCGATCCTGTGCCGCCGCCGGCAGGGCGCACACCAGCGCCGCGAGTCCGACCGCAATTGCTTTGACTGACATGTGATTCTCCTTGAAGACCTTCAGGCCGCTGCGGTGCCGGGGACGGACGGTCGTCCGTCCCCGGCGCTCGCCGGCGTCATGGCAGGGTGATGGTGTTGCCGGTACCCAGCGAGACCGCGCCGTTCCGCGCCAGGGCGCGGCCGATCAGGTTCGCGTTGTCCACCAGCGTGATGCTCGTGAGGGCGATGACGTTGCCCTTCCACTGCGAGGCCGTGCCGATCGTGGCCGACGAGCCGACCTGCCAGTAGACGTTCTTGGCCTGGGCGCCATTGATCAGGACAATGTCGCCGGCCGTGGTGAGATCCGTGCCGGCCTGGAAGACGAAGGTGGCATTCGGATCGCCGCCGCCGTCGAGCGTCAAGGTGCCGGTCACGCCGATGCTGGTGGCGCTGCAGTAGACGCCGGCCGGCTTGGTGGTGCCGCCGAGGTTGGCGACGATCGCGTTGGCGGGCGGGCAGGGGAGGCCAGCCAGCGTGTTGTAGGCGTTGGTCAGGTCACTCTGTGCCTGGGCCGCGAGGGCGTCGGCGAGATGCTGCACGCCGGTGATCACGCACGGGGGGAATCCGGTGACCGTGCTGCCGGGGCTGATCGCGATGTCCGCATTGATGCGGCCGAGGTTGACGCAGGTGAAGGCGGTACCGGCCATGATCCCGTTGGGTGCCGCCGCGCCGAGCGCGACGATCGGCGCCGGAGAGGTCGAGTTGACGGTGACCGTCGCGTTACCGGAGATCGAGCCGCTGGTGGCCACGACGGTGTTGTTGAACGTGCCCGTCGTCGAGCCGGCGGTGAAGCGCCCGGTGCTGGCGTCGATGCTGCCGCCGCCGTTGACCACGGTCCACGTCGGAGTGATCGCGAAGGCGTTGCCGTTGGCGTCGCGGCCGGTGGCCGAGAACTGCTGTGTGCCGAAGGTGAGCATCGAGGTCGGGTTCGGCGTCACGGTGATCGTGGCCAGGACCGGTGAGGGTGCCCGCACCGTCACGGTCGCCGTGCCAGCGATGGAGCCGCTCGTCGCTTTGACGGTGCCCGCAAAGGTTCCGGTGGTGGCGCCCGCAGTGAAGAGGCCCGTGCCGGCGGCGATGCTGCCGCCGCCGTTAACGATCGACCAGGCGGCGGTCAGCGGGACGACGTTGCCGCCGACATCTCGGCCGACCGCCGTGAACTGCCGCGTGCCGCTGGCCTGCACCGTGTCCGGGTTCGGCGTCACGGTGATAGAAGCAAGCGGGCCGTTGATCACGATCACCGTCGCCGTGCTCGAGAGCGAGCCGCTCGTCGCCTTGACGGTGTTCGAGTATGTCTGGGTCGCCATGCCAGCGGTGAAGAGGCCCGATGCGCTGATCGTGCCGCCGCCCGCTACCACGGACCAGGTGGGGGTGACCGTCACCGCTGCGCCCGAGGCATCGGTCACGACGGCGGAGAACTGCTGCGTGCCGTTCACCGTAAGCGTCTGTGGGTTGGGCGAGATGGACAGCGAGGAGGGGGTGCCGGGCTCGCTAACCCCGTGGACGTCGCACGCCGTGGTGAGCAGGGCAGTGGTCAACATCACCGCGGTCACCAGGGTGGTTCCAGCGTGCCGGGCCAGGGCGTGCCGAATGCGGCCTGTCATGACGCTCTCCATCGAGTGCCTCCTTACTACATGTCAGTGAACGCGAACGGGCGCAGACGCGTCCGGCTCGCGAAGCTCGTGATCGGTTTTGTGTGAGTGATGGCGATCGTCGATCCCGACCATCACTCGCGTGGCGTGCCGCGTTACGACAACGGCGTCGAATCACCGATGATACCAGTGCTCTTCTGGTTCTCGTTCAGTGACTCGCCACTGGCCGCGCTGTCACAAGCGTGGGCGGGGCTGTCGGGCCTGATGACACACGATTCGCCCGTTCCCGCCCGTTCCGCCCTTCCTGTGCATTCCGCTGAAGGGATGCACAGAACCAACAGATGAACGGCGAAAACGGGCGAATCCGCGAGAAGTACCGACGTGGCGTGGGGAGAATCCCGTGATCGTTCCCGCCAACGCCCGACAGAGCGCGCGCCGTGCCGCACCGACATTCCGTGGGTCGTCCCGTTTCCGGAGTGTCACGTGACCATCGCTCACCGCTCTAGCATGTTCGGCGCGCCGTCGCGCCTGCTCCTCAATTCCGCGCTCGTGCTTCTCGTCGTGGGCGCCGCCGCACGGGCGCAGACCGCTCCCCGCCTGTCGCTCCATTCGCGTCCGGCGGCTGCGCCCCTGCCGTTCGCCGTCGGCGAACGACTCGTGTACGACGCGCACGCGGGACCGGGGCTGAACGGTCGGGCGGAGAT
>JBBQYZ010000108.1:0-7849 GCA_038208205.1 Gemmatimonadales bacterium
GTCGTGCCGCCGCCTGGCTCGTCGCCGTCGCTGGTCGCCGCGGCGCCGGTGAGCACGGGCACGGAAGGCGAGATGACGTCGACCGTCACCGAGGGTCCGTCGTCGCCCAACCGCGTGCGTGTGGCGAGTGGTCGCCCGCGCATTGCCCGGCTCGCGACGAGCGCCGAGCCGCTGATGCGTGAGACGGAGCCCGTGTACGACCGTGAGATCGGCAAGCTGCGCAGCATCGTGAAGACGCGCCGCTCGCAGCTCGACCCCAAGACCGTCGCCGTGCTCGAGCAGAGCATCGCCGTGATCGACTCCGCCATCGCGCAGAGTCGCGCGGCGCTCATCAAGGATCCGGCGAGCGGATTCCTCGCCTCGCAACTCAATCGTTCGCTCGAGAAGAAAGTCGAGCTGCTGCGGACGGCGGCGTTGCTGCCCGCGCGCACCTAGAGGAATTCGCCATGCACCGCCATTTCGTTCTTCTGTTCGCCGCGGCGGCACTCGCGGCGCCCGCGCCGGGATCGGCTCAGACCAGCACGAGCGAGCGTGAGCGCCTCGAGCGGGAGAAGGAGCGCCCGCGCGAGCGAGCGCAGGAAGCACGCGACCGCGCGCAGGAAGCACGCGACCGGGAACGGGAGCGTCGTGACCGCGACCGCGAGCGCGAGCTCGACCGCAGCGACCGGGATCGCCAACGGCGCGAGCGCGAGTCGGCTGGGTCGCTCGACACGGTCGTCGCCTTCGATGCGCGCGGCACCGTGAGCGTGTCGTGCCCCGGCGGCGCAGTGGTCGTGATCGCGGGCGCGGCCAACGAGATCCGGGTGCGCGCTCGCACCGAGAGCGGCGGCATTCGCTTCACGAGCAACGGCATGCGCGCCACCCTCGAGCCGTCGGTGGGCCGCGGCTGCAGCGATGGACGCTTCGAGGTGACCGTGCCGGTGGGGGCGCGCGTCTCGGCGAACAGCTGGAGCGGATCGGTGAGCGTGCGCGGCGTGCACGGCGGGATCGAGACACACACGCAGAGCGCCGACATCGAGGTGCGGGACGCGGGCGGGCGGCTCGATGTCGAGTCGCTGTCGGGGGACGTCAGCGTCCAGAATGTCGCCGGGGAAACGTCCATCCACACGGTGAGTGGAGACGTCGAGCTGACCGGAGCCCGCGCCGACGTGGAGATCGAGACGGTGAGCGGCGACCTCGACCTGCGCGACGTGATCGCCCGGCAGATCCGCACGCATACCACGAGCGGAGATCTGAGCTTCATCGGCCGCATCATCGAGGGAGGCCGCTACGAGTTCAATACCCACTCGGGGGAGATCCGCCTGCTCCTCCCCGGCGACGTCGGCGCACAGCTCAGCATCTCGACCTTCAGCGGCGGGATCGAGAGCGACTTCCCGATCACCCTGCGCCCGGGCGAGCATGGCATCGGTGCGTCGCAGGCCAAGCGGCTCGACTTCACCCTCGGGCAGGGCACCGCTCGCATCATCGCCGAGACCTTCAGCGGCGACATCACCCTCACGTCCTCGGCGCGCCGGCAGTAGATGCGCTTTCTCTTTCAGGAGTCACGATGCAGCGACTTCGCACCGTCGCCCTCGCCGCGCTGGTCGCGACCCTCGCGCTGGTCGCCGCCCCCGTGGCGGTCGCAGCCCAGGGGCGCGAGAGTCAACGCAACGCCTTCACCCTCAGCGAGCGCGTGCCGCAGGGGCAGTGGATCCGCGTGCGCAACCTCAATGGCGACCTGCGCGTGCGCAGCTCGTCGAGCGACAAGGTGGAGATCACCGCGACCAAGAGCTGGCGCCGTGGCGATCCCAAGGACGTGCGCATCGAGACCCGGCGGGCGGGCGACGGGAGCATCCTCGTCTGTGCCTTCTGGACCGAGAACGCCACCTGCAGCGAGTCGAACTACGAGTCGCACAATGACGGCGGCGGGCGGCGCGGCCGCGACAACGACGTCGCCGTCGACTTCGAGATCCGCGTGCCGCGCGGGGTGAAGGTCGGCGTGTGGGGCGTGAACGGCGGCGTGAGCGTGGACGGTGCGACGAGCGAGGTCCTCGCCAGCTCGGTGAACGGCAGCGTGGACGCCGTGAGCGTCGGCGGCCCGGTGCAGGCCAGCACGGTGAACGGCAGCGTCCACGCGACGATGGGCCGGCTCGAGGGCGACCAGGACCTCGAGTTCAGCACCGTGAATGGCTCGGTCGTGGCCGAGTTCACCGGGGACGTGGACGCCAACATCGACCTGAGCACGGTGAACGGTCGATTCCAGACCGATTGGCCCGTGACGATCACTGGTCGCATCGACCCGCGACACCTTCGCGCCACGCTCGGCAAGGGCGGACGGCGCATCCGATTGTCGACGGTGAACGGAAACGTGGAGCTGCGGAAGCGGTAGCTGGCAGATCGGTGGTGGGCGGTGGGTCACGGCACGCCGGAACGACGTCGGCGTGCCGGTCGTCGTTCACGGTCACGCACCACCCACCACGCACCACCCGCTGGACCGTATGGCTCTCCCCGCCGTCCACGGGGTATATTCATCCAACCTTCAACGGAGCCATACCAAATGGGTGTCTCGCTTCCCGGGACCCTCGTTCGCACCGGCGTGGAGCGCGCGACGCTCGTTCGCCGCACCTACGGTCTCGTCTTCGTCAGCGTCATCATCACCGCGCTCGGCGTCCTGTTCTGTCTCGGACAGCCGGCCCTGCGGGATGCCGTCGCCCGACACCCGTTCATCACGATGATCGCGATGTTCGCCCCGCTGTGGATGGCGATGAAGGCGCGGCGCGACTTCCCCAAGAACATCGCGCTCACCCTCGTCTTCACCTTCATCGAGGGGATCTTCATCGCGCCATTCCTGGCGTTCGCCGAAACGCGCACGCCGGGCATCATCGGGCAGGCCGGCATCCTCACCCTGTCTACCTTTGGCGTGCTCTCGCTGTATGCGGTGTTCAGCCGGCGCGACTTCAGCGCCTGGGGTAGCTTCTTCATGGTCGGGCTGTGGGTGCTGATCGCTACCTCGCTGATCAGCTTCTTCATCCCGAGCGCCCTCGGCTCGCTCTGGATCGCCGGCGGCACGGTGCTGGTGTTCAGCGGCCTGCTCGTCTTCGACACCTGGCGCATCGTGCGCTCGGGCCAGTACGGGCCCGACGACTACGTGCCTGCTGCGGTGAACATCTATCTCGACCTGCTCAACATGTTCCTCGCCATGGTCAGGTTGCTGGGCGGGGGCCGTCGCTGACGCACGGTCGATGGGCGCACCGCGGCGGCTGACCGCGCTCTTTGCGCACCCCGACGACGAGACCTACGCGATCGGGGGAACGCTGGCCCGCTACTCGAGCGACGGCGTGCGGTGCTCACTGTACTGCGCGACGGATGGGGATGCCGGACGATCGTCCGGCATCCCCGTGTCGTCTCGAGAGGAGCTCGGGACGCTGCGCCGCGAGGAGCTGCGCTCGGCGTGTGTAGTGCTCGGCATCGAGACGCTCATCTGCGGCGGGCATCCCGACGGCGCGGTCGCCGCTACCGATCCGGACGCGGTCATCGAGGAGATGGTACGACTGATTCGCGTCGAGCGGCCGCACGTCGTCCTCACCTTTGGCCCCGAGGGCGCGCCGACGGCGCATCGCGACCACCGCGCGCTCTCGCGTCTGGCGACCGCCGCCTTTCTCCTCGCCGGCACCGCCACCGCGTTTCCGGCGCAGGTCGCCGACGGCCTCGCACCGCACCGGCCCTCGCGCCTGTGCTACGTCACGTGGCCGACGCCGCCTCCGGACGCCGAGCTTCGCACGCAAGGTCAGCCGCGAGACATCCGGGTGTCGATCCGTCAGTGGCGAGAGCGCAAGATCGCCGCGTTCGACGCGCACCGGAGCCAGCACCAGCACCGCGCGTCGTTCGAGCAGCTCGCGCTCACCGACGGCGAGGACTACTTCGTGGCTGCCGGTGCACCCGCGCCGGTCGGCGCGACGGACCTGTTCGCCGGGCTCGCGCTGGACTAGCGGAGGGCGGTCGGTGACGGGCCGACGCCTAGCCGCCGGGCCGCTCGAACAGCACCGAGAACAGGCGCGGTGGCGCATCCGGGAGCGCGCCATCTTCCAACCACTCGCCCACCGCGCGGATCGCCAGCCCGCTCGCCAGCCCACCGTTCACGTACTCGCTCACGGTGTGCCGGTGGGCCCCAACACGGACCGACTCGCCTGTGTCGCGGTCGCTGAAGCGCGCCTGTCCGCCTAGCGACTGCCGGAAGGGGTGCAGCTCGCAGAGGAACAGCCGCCCGCCGGGTCGCAGCACGCGCGACGCCTCCGCGAACACGAGCGCGAGATCCCTCACGTGCTCCAGGGCGAGGTTGCCCATGACGACGTCGATCGCGGCATCCGCGGCGGGCCAGCGCTGGCGCACGTCGTGGCGAACGAACCGCACGGTCGCGACCTGCACACGTTCGCGCGCCCGCGACAGCATTCCGTGAGAGAAGTCGAGGGCCAGCACGCGCTGCGCGCGCTCCGCGAGCCACGCGGTATTCTTTCCGGTGCCGCAGCCCAGCTCCAGCACGTCTGCCCCGTCTACCCCGAGGAGCGCTCGACGCACGACCAGGGCGTCCAGGTCACGCGTCGCATTCTCGTCAGCGTCGTAGCTCGCGGCCCAGCGATCGTACGCGCCCTCGACCTCCATCAGCGCTCGACGAGCGTCTCGATCGTCGCCGCGAGGGCGAGGTCCGCGCTCGTGATGCCGCCCGCGTCGTGGGTCGAGAGGGAGCAGGTGACCTTGGTGTATCGGATGTCGATATCCGGATGGTGGTCGGCGGCGTCGGCCGCACGCGCCACCCGCTGCACGAACTCGATCCCGTTGGCGAAGGTCGGCCAGGTGAAGGACTTCACGAGCACCTCGCCTCGGCGCGCCCACCCGGGCAGGGTGCCGAGGGCGCGCTGGATCTCGAGGTCGGAGAGGCGTGGCGGCATGAGACTGAGCTGAACGGTGGCGGGTCGCGTCGCCTGATAGTAACCCATTGGTCGCACGCGCGGAGGACGTGGCGGTCGCGCGTCATTCCTCCGCTATCGGCGGCGAGTCGCTGCGTGGCTCCGCGCACGATTATCATGAAGCGATGGAGCCACGACCCACTCCGGTCGGCGACCCCGGCCGCCTCGATGTCCTGCGAGAGACAGGCCTCCTGGATTCCCCCGCCGAGGAGGCCTTCGACCGTCTGACGCGACTGGTGACGCGACTGCTCGGCGTGCCCGTGGCGCTCGTGAGCCTCGTCGACCGTGACCGCCAGTTCTTCAAGAGTTACGTGGGGCTTCCGGAGCCATGGGCCACGCAGCGCGAGTCGCCGCTCACGCACTCCTTCTGCCAGCACACCGTTCTCACCGGCCGCGAGCTCGTGGTGGACGACGCCCGCGAGCATCCGGAGCTGCGCGCCAACATGGCCGTGCCCGACCTCGGCGTGATCGCCTACGCCGGCATTCCGCTCACGACCAGAGATGGCACCGTGCTCGGCTCCTTCTGCGCCATCGACACGAAGCCGCGGCGATGGACCGAGGGGGATCTGGCCACTCTGCGTGACCTCGCGCAGTCTGCCGCGAGCGAGGTCGAGCTCCGTATGCGGATCGCCGCCCAGGAGCGTGCGGAGCGCGAGCAGCGAGCCGCCGAGGTGGAGCTGCGCCGTCGCGATACGCTTTATCGCACCCTGGCTCGCCACTTCCCCAACGGCGCCGTCGTCGTCTTCGACCGCGAGCTGCGCTACCTGATCGCCGACGGACTCGGTCTGTCGGCCGTTGGCCTCACGCGCGAGGGCCTGGAGGGGCGCACCGTCCAGGAGCTGTTCCCAGAATCGGTCGCCAGCGTGCTGGCCCCTCTCCTGCGCGGGGCGCTGGCGGGCGAGGAACGCGTCGGCGAGCTCTCCTTCGGCGGTCGACTGTTCGTGCCGCGTGCCGTGCCGATCCAAGGCGAGAGCGGAAACATCGAGCACGGGCTGCTGGTGACGCAGGACATGACGGCGGAGCGGCTCGCCGAGCAACGCATGCAACTGCTCGCGGAGTCGGGACAGTTGCTCTCGTTGTCGCTCGACCTGAACGTCACGCTCCGGGCGGTCGCGCGCCTCGTCATGCCGTCGCTGGCGCAGATCGCGCTCATCGACCTCGTCGAGGACGGAGTCATTCGTCGCGCCACGGCGGTGCATGCGGATCCAGCGCAGGCCGCATTGGTGGCCCGGAGCCTCGAGTACGCGCCGCACCTGCTCGACAGCGGCCCGCAGGCCGAAGTGATCCGGACCGGCCGCACCGTCGAGCGCCCGGTGGTCGACGACGCGGTGATCCGATCCGCCGGGCGTGGCGAGGAGCACGTGGCGCTCATCCGGTCCCTCGGTGTCAGCTCCGCCGTCATCGTGCCGCTGCCCTCCGGCGATGATGTGCTCGGCGCCCTCACGCTGTTGCGCACCGGTGACCATCCGGCATTCGACGACGGCGACCGCGCGCTTGCCGAGGAGCTCGGGCGTCGCGCGGCGCTCGCGGTCCACAACGCGCGGCTGTACGACTCGGCGCGCCGCGCGACGCGCGCTCGCGATCAGATGCTCGGCGTCGTGTCGCACGACCTGCGCAATCCGATCCACACCATCTTCATGAGCTCGTCGTTCATGCAGGATATCCTGCCGGTCGAAGGCAGCGAGCCGGCACGCGAGCAGGCACGCATCATCAAGCGCTCCGCCGAGCGGGCGAACCGGTTGATCGGCGACCTGCTCGACGTCACCCGCATCGAGAGCGGCACGCTCTCGCTCTTTCGCCGCCCGCATGACGCCATCGAGCTGTGCGAGGAGGCGTTCGAGGCGGCACGGCTCGCTGCCGCGGAGCGGAGCATCACGCTGGTGCGGGAGCTGACGGACGAGCCACTTCCCGTGGTGGCCGACCGGGATCGTGTCGTGCAGGCGCTCGGAAACCTCATTGGCAACGCACTCAAGTTCACACCGGCCGACGGCCGCGTCACCATCGCGGCCGCCCGCGACGGGAATCGTGTTCGCCTCACCGTCTCCGACACCGGTCCGGGCATTCCCGCCGCACACTTGCCCCGGCTGTTCGACCAGTTCTGGCAGGGCGACTCGGCCGATCGTCGCGGCGTCGGGCTGGGCCTGTCCATCGTCCGCGGCATCGCCCTCGGCCACGACGGCGACGTACGCGTGGAGTCGGCGCCAGGCGCCGGGAGCAGCTTCAGCCTCCTCCTGCCCATGGCGACGATACCGGCAGCGGTCATCGCCGACTGATCGAATCGGCGTCTGCCCCGAGGGTCGTCCCGCAGTCGCTCTTGCCCGCACTCGTGACCTTTCCCGGCGCGGCCATGTTCGGCGGGCTCGCGGCACGCACACGATCGTCATCGACGATGCGGCGCCGGGCGACGCGCCGAACAGGCATCACGCCCACTGGATCGACGCCGCGCTCGATGCCGGCATGTCGGCGAACGACCTGCTGCTCGCCGTCGCCGACTGACCATGTCTCCCGTACACGAACGGGCCCGCGCGTCGGTGACGCGCGGGCCCGTTCGCCAGCCGGTCGGGCTCAGGGCATGTCGTTGCGGCCAACGGCGCGATCCACGTTCTCTCGATTTTCCTGCACCAGCTCACCGATGTGCGCGGCACGCTGACCCGCCTGGGCACCGGTGTCCGCCACGGCGCCGCCCAGGCGCACGTCGTCGCGGATGATGTCCGCGCCGCCCGGATCCGTCTGCAGGTCGTCGACGTCGGCCTGCTTCACCTTGAAGTGACCGTCGAGGTCTCGCCCGTTGTGTGGCTTGTTCCGCTCCGACATTCGCGTCTCCCGTGTGGCTGGTGATGGCTCCTGATTGAGCAAGGAGCGCACCGTTTCCCACGGCTCAGTGCGACGCGATCCGGTCGTTCCAG
>JBBQYZ010000109.1:0-7843 GCA_038208205.1 Gemmatimonadales bacterium
GTCGAGGCGGTGAAGACGCTGGTGCGCGAGGCAGTTGGCACGGGCTTCTACAACATCGACATCGATACCTCGACGCTCGTCGACCTGAGCAAGCCGAACCTGCGGGAGCAGCAGCGCCTGAACTACGAGGTGGGGGTCGACATCCTGCGCGAGGTGCGTGCGGCGGAGCCGGATGGCGTCACGATCTCGGTCGGGGGTGAGATCGGCGAGGTGGGCACGCAGAACTCGACGGTCGAGGAGCTCGAAGCCTACATGGACGGCCTGATCGCGTCGCTGCCGTCGGGCACGGAGGGGCTGTCCAAGATCAGCGTCCAGAGCGGGACGTCGCACGGCGGCGTCGTCCTCGCGGACGGCTCGATCGCCGACGTGAAGCTCGACCTCGATACGCTCGCGCGGCTGAGCGACGTGGCTCGTGACCGCTACCAGCTGGCGGGGGCGGTGCAGCACGGTGCCTCCACGCTGCCCGACAGCTCCTTCCACAACTTCCCGAAGCGCGAGACCGCCGAGATTCATCTGGCGACCAACTTTCAGAGCATGCTCTTCGACCACCTGCCCGCGGCGCTGCGGTCAGAGATCTACGGTTGGCTGACGAGCAACGCGAAGGACGAGCGGAAGCCGACCGATTCCGACGAGCAATTCTTCTACAAGACCCGGAAGAAGGCGCTCGGCCCCTTCAAGCGTCAGCTCTGGGAGCTGCCGAGCGACGCGAAGCGCGCACTCGCCACGGCGTACGACCAGAAGTTCCGGTTCCTGTTCGAACAGCTCGCCATCGGGGGCACGGCGTCGATCACGCGCCAATATGTGAAGCCGCCAGTCCAGCATCGCATCGCGCCCGCCGACGCCACGCCCGCACACGCGGCGGCACCGGATGACGCGGACCTGTCGGACTAGATGGCGCGCCAGTCGGCGGCCGACGAGGTGAGCGGCCTCTGGCTCGCGACTCTCGAGCGCGCCATCGGGCGGGCCTCGCACGACGTGAAGGATGCGCTGAACGGCGTATCCGTGAACCTCGAGGTCGTGCGCTCGCGCGCGCACCGGCCCGAGACCCCGGCCTCGGCGGTGGCGCAGTTCGCCGATGCAGCGGGGCAGCAGTTGGTGCGGTTTACTACCTTGATTGATACCGTGCTCGCGCTCGGACGTGCCGAGCGCGAGCCGGTGGACGTGGGGTTGGTGCTCTGGCGACTCGCGACGTTGTGCTCAGCTTCGGCGACGTCGGCCGACGCGTCGGTGGAGGTACGGCAAGGCGGGGACGAGTCCGCCCTGACGCGGCTCCCCGGTGCGGCGGTGCGGCTGGCGATCGCTGGTCCGCTGCTGGACGTGATTGCGGGGACAGACCGTCAACATCCCGTGTCGACGGTGACCTGCGAGCTCGGGCTCGACGCAACGTCGGTGCGCGTTACCATCGCGGCGGACGGTCGGCGTGCAGCAATGCCCGACGGGCTGGCCGGCGCGCTCCGCGCGGCGGGCGTGCAGTGGGCGGACCCGGCTCGGGATGAGCATTTTTCACTGGCTTTTCCGCGCGCATGACTGAGCGCGCGGCACAGCCGACACGAGACATGATGAAGCACGCCAAGATCCTCATCGCGGACGATGAAGCCGCGATCACAACAGGCCTCAGCGCGATCCTGGAAGATGCCGGATTCGTCGTGGACGTGGTTGCCGACGGTCAGAAGGCGCTCGACAAGCTTATCGGTGAGCGGTATGGCGTGGTGCTCGCCGACCTCAAGATGCCGAAGCTCGATGGGCTGACCCTGCTGCGCGAGCTGCAGCAGCGCGAGATTCCCACGGAGTGCATCATCATCACCGGGCAGGCGACCGTCGACTCGGCCGTGCAGGCCATGCAGCAGGGCGCGTACGACTACATCGAGAAGCCGCTCAACGCCGAGAAGCTCAACCGTCTCAAGGCGCTCATTCCCAAGGCGCTCGACAAGTTCCAGGTCCAGCAGAAGAACCGCGAGCTCGCCTCCAAGCTCGAGGGGCTCACCCACTACGGGGAGCTGACCGGGCAGAGCGAGTCTATGCGGTCCGTCTACCAGGTGATCGACGCGGTGGCCCCATCCACGGCCTCCGTGCTGATCCTGGGCGAGAGTGGAACGGGCAAGGAGCTCGTGGCGCGGGCGCTGCACACCAAGAGCGACCGGGCCAAGGGCCCGTTCTTCGCGCTCAACTGCGCCGCGCTGCCAAAGGAGATTCTCGAGAACGAGCTGTTCGGCCACGAGAAAGGGGCGTTCACCGGATCGACCAACGAGAAGCCGGGTGCGTTCGAGATGTCGAGCGGCGGGACGATCTTCCTCGACGAGATGGCCGAGATGTCGCCCGACATCCAGGTCAAGCTCCTGCGTGCGATCGAGACCCGACAGGTACGGCGCCTGGGCGGCAAGAAGGAGATCAACGTCGACATCCGGATCCTGGCGGCGACGAACAAGAACCTTCAGAAGGCGATCGCCGACGGCGAGCTGCGCGAGGACCTGTACTACCGGCTGGCGGTGGTGGAGATCGAGCTGCCGGCGCTCCGCGAGCGCGCGCAGGACATTCAGCTGCTTGCCAACGAGTTCCTGTCGCGGTTCGCGCAGCAGAACGGCAAGTCGATCACAGGCTTCGACGACGCCGCATGGAGCTGGCTGATGAGCTACCACTGGCCGGGCAACGTGCGCGAGCTCAAGAATGCGGTGGAGCGCGCCGTGATCATGAGTCGCGGTACGGTGATCGGTCCCAACGACATCATCCCGCGTCATCTGCGCAGCGGCGGCGAGATGCCGGCCGCGCTCACGATCCCCGTCGGAGCCACGGCAGCCGAGGCACGACAGCAGTTGGTGCTGCGCACCTTTGCGTCGACATCGGGCGACGCGGTGCGTACCGCCAAGGTGCTCGGGCTTTCGGAACAGGAGGTGCGCACGGAGATGATGCACCTGCTGCGCGTGCCGGGCGCCGTGCCGTCCAAGGAAGGGGGAACGTCCAAGGACGGCCGCGCGTCGAAAGATGGAAACGGCACCGCGCCGGAGCCGGCCCGCGCCGCGCGTCGCGCCGAGGCCGCGACGCCGGCGCGAGGCGGAGCGAAGAAGACCACGACCAAGAAGGGGCGCTGACGTCCCGCCACCGAGGAGAGGCAATGCGGCACCACGACCACGACGAACAACCGTACATCGTCATCGAGAAGCACAGCGGCGGTGTCGGCAACCTGCTGCTCGGCGTCGTCATCGGCGCCGGTGTGGCGCTGTTGTTCGCTCCGCGCTCCGGCGAGGAGACGCGCGGCGACATCACACGGCGGGCGCGTCGTGCCGGCGAGACGGTGAAGGGGGTGGCCGAAGGGGTCACCGGGCAGGTCGTCGACAGCTTCGAGAGCGCGCGGGGCCGCGTCGAGGAGCAGATCGAGTCGGCGCGCGTGGCCATCGAGACGAAGAAGCAGCAGGTCTCACGCGCGATGGAAGTCGGACGCGAGGCCGCGCATCAGGCGCGCGGCGATCTGGAGCGCCGGCTGGCCGAGACGAAGGCGGCCTACCAGGCCGGTGGCGACGTGGCCAGAGCGGGGACGCGCGCGCGCGGCTCGGCGGGCGACGGGTCGGACGCATGACGCGCTGAGGGGGCGGCCATCGCCATTCCTTTCCGCCGGTCGTCCCCGGGTGGGCGATCCCCGCTCATCAGCCTCGGCTGGACGGTGCGGGACTACGCGAAGCGGGTGTGGGACAATGCCGGCGAGGACAACGTCCTGTTTCTCGCCGGTGGGATCGCGTTCAACATCCTGCTGGCCGTCGTCCCCTTCGTCCTGTTGCTCGTGTGGGGCCTCGCCAACCTGCTCAATCGCTCGTCCGCGGACGCCAACGAAGTCGTCGTGCGCTACATCGACAAGCTGCTCCCCTCGCAGGATCCTGGCGCGCCGGCGCACAAGGTCATCGATCAGATCCTGAAGGCCAACAAGAACCTCGGGATCTTCAGCGCGATCAGCTTCGTCTGGTTCTCGACGCGACTGTTCGGATCGCTGCGTACGGTGCTCGCCAGCGTATTCGACATCGAGCACGAGCGCGGGATCATCCAGGGAAAGATCTTCGACGTGAAGATGACGGTGCTCTCGTCGATCCTCATCACGGCCAACACGCTGATCAGCACCTACGTGCTCGTCGCGACGCGCAGCAGCGTGCAGGTGCTCGAGCAGCTGGGAATCCGGAAGGACGTGATGGGGCAGGCGAAGGCGTTCGGCACCCACGTCGTGGCCTCCGCCCTTCTGGCAGTCATGTTCTTCTCACTCTACAAGTTCCTTCCCATCCGCCGCGTCAGGACGAAGACGGCGTGGGTGGCGGCGCTGTTCACGACGGTCATGTTCGAGGTGGCGAAGTTCCTGTTCGCGTTCTACGTGAGCTCGTTCAACCCGGGCTCGCTGTACGCCGGCACGGTGGCCGCCATGGTGGTCGTCGTGTTCTGGACATATTACGCCGCGCTGATCTTCCTGCTGGGCGGGGAGGTGGGGCAGGTCTTCGAGCTGCGGCGCACGCGCAAGCGTCAACGTGAGGTCTTCCTGAATTGAGCCGGGCTGTGCATTTTGGCGCGGAGGTTGCTACACCAGCGCCTCAACCACTCACCTCCGGAGCTCCCCATGCGCAAAACACTGTTCGTCCTCGCCCTCACGGCGCTCACCGTCGGCGCCTGCACCAAGACCGGCGAGAACGAGTTCCAGGTCAAGACCCCGACCGTCGACGTCGGCACCGAGACCAAGACGATCACGACCCCGAGCGTGGACGTCGGCACGAGAAAGGACACCATCAACACGCCGGTCGTCGGTACGCAGAAGGAGACGCTGATCGTGAACAAGCCGGTTGTCGGCACCAAGCGGACCGAGGTCACGACGCCGACGGTGAAGGTCACCAAGCCGTAAACGATGGTCGGATGGAGGGACGTGGAAGTGAAGACGTGAACCGGCACACCGAGCTAGATTCGGTGTGCCGGTTCCTGTTCAACGCCAACCGACGACCGAACGACCGTCCGAGCGCCAGACCCCCAAATGCTCAACATTGATCTCCGCAGCGACACCGTTACCAAGCCCACCCCCGCCATGCGCCGCGCCATGGCCGAGGCCGAGGTCGGGGACGACGTGCTGGACGGCGACCCGACGGTGCGCCGACTCGAGGCTCGAGTGGCCGAGCTGCTTGGCAAGCAAGCGGGCCTGTTCTTCCCCAGCGGAACGATGGCGAACCAGACGGGAATCGCCGTGCTGTCGTCGCCGGGCACCGAGGCGCTGCTCGACGCCAACGCGCACATCATCCACTGGGAGATGGCGGGGGCGGCGGCGATCTGCGGGGTGCAGGTGCGGGCCGTTCCCGCGGCGGACGGGCGTCTCGTGATGAATGCCGAGGACCTGGCACGCGCGATCAGGCCGACGTCGATCCATGCCCCCGCGGCAAGTCTCGTGTGCTTCGAGAACACACACAACGGCGCGGGGGGAAAGGTCACGCCGCTGGCCGAGCTCCGCGCGCTCCGCTCGGTGGCCGACGAGCACGGGCTCCCGGTGCACATGGACGGTGCGCGACTGTGGAACGCGAGCGCGGCCACCGGTACGCCGCTCGCCGAGCTCGCGCGCTGCGCGCATACGGTGATGCTGAGCTTCTCCAAGGGGCTCGGCTGTCCCGTGGGGGCGATCCTGGTCGGCGATGCGCCAGTGCTCAAGCGCGCCCACGTCGTGCGCAAGCGGCTGGGGGGCGGCATGCGGCAGTCCGGGATCCTGGCTGCCGCGGCGCTGCACGCGCTCGACACGCACCTCGCACGCCTTCCCGACGACCACGCGAACGCGAAGCGATTCGCTGATGTCGTCGACGGCGCGGCAGGAGCGCGGGTGGTGCCGCCCGACACCAACATCGTGATGATCGATCTGCCGGCGGGTGTGGCGAGCGGTGACGTGGTGGCGCAGGCGAAACTGGCGGGCGTGCTCATCACCCCTTGGAGCGGTACCCGAGTGCGTGCCGTCGCGCATCTGGATGCCGACACCGCCGCAGTGCAACGTGCCGCCGCGGTGGTGCGCGAGACCATCGAGCGGGTGGCGAGCACTCGCTGACAGACGGCCGGACGTTGTCCCGCTTCGGTGTCGGGGTTATCTTTCACCCGTCCCAGGTCCCGGAGGGCGGCAGCCTTCTAACTCCGTCAGGACCCCGAAGGTAGCAGCGGCATGAGGTGTCTGACGTCGCTCCGTCAGGCCTGGGGCACTCAGCGCGAGATCGCAGATCCCATCCGGGAAGGCGACTCGCGCTTTGTGCGTCGGGTCGCCTGCGACGCAGGCGTCCGGGCTGTAACTTTCGCGCATGGCCCTCGCCCTCGCCCGGAAGTACCGACCGAAGACCTTCGCCGACGTGGCCGTGCAGTCCCACGTTGCCGCGACGCTCAAGGGGGCCATCGCCCGCGGGCGCGTCGCGCACGGCTACCTGTTGTGCGGCCCGCGTGGCGTGGGCAAGACGACGCTGGCTCGGGTGCTGGCGATGGCCCTCAACTGCGAGCGGCGCGGCGAGCCAGCGCTCGACGGAGAGCCGTGCGGCGAGTGTCCGAGCTGTCGGCGCATCTGGGCCGGCTCGTCCTCCCTCGACGTCGTCGAGATCGACGCCGCTTCGAACCGCGGCGTGGACGACGCGCGCGAGCTGCGCGAGCGGGCGATGTATGCGCCGTCGGGCGACGGACAGTACAAAGTCTACATCGTGGACGAGGCGCACATGCTGACCCGGGAGGCCTGGAACGCGCTCCTCAAAGTGCTCGAAGAGCCGCCGCCGCGGGTGGTGTTCGTGTTCGCCACCACCGAGCCCCAGAAGATCGCGCAGGCGGCGGCCCCGGTGCTGAGCCGCCTGCAGCGCTTCGACTTCAAGCGCATCGGTCCCGCCGACATCCGGCAGCGACTGGAGCGCGTGCTCGGCGAGGAAGGAGTGGTCGCTGATCCCGACGCGCTGGCCATGATCGCGCGTGCCGCCGACGGCTCGATGCGCGACGCGCTCTCGCTCACCGACCAGGTGCTGTCGATGGGCGACGGCGAGGTGGTGCCGGATCGCGTGCGCGACGCGCTCGGACTCGTCCCCGAAGACGAGTTCCTTGCCTTGCTCGATCTGCTGGCCGAACGCCGCGCCGGCGACGTGTTCGCATTCGTGGCGCGCCTGACCGATGCCGGGATCGACTTCGGCCAGTTCCTCACCGGCTTCGCCGACATGGTCCGCGCGCAGCTCGCCGTCACGCTCGGCGGTGTTCCCCCCGAGACGAGCGAGCGGACGCGGGACGCGCTCTCGGCGCGCCGCGAAGCGTTCGACGCTGGGGACATGCTGCGCATGCTCGCCGCGCTGACGGAGCTCGAGCCACGCTTCCGCAAGAGTGGGCAGCAGCAGCTCCTGCTCGAGGCGCTGCTGGTGCGGTTCGCGTTGCTCGACCGGACCGTCTCGCTCGAGGCGGTGCTGCGGGGAATGGCTCCCGGTGGTGGCGGCCGTGGGGTCGACGAGGAGCCGACGCCCAGACGCGCCATGGTGGGCGCGGCGGCGGCGAGCGCCGTGTCGCCGACGATGGCGACTCGACCGCCGGCTCGATTGCCCGCTGGCGTTCCCGGAGCTTCGTCGCCCGCATCTGCCCTGCGAGGGAGCGATGCTCCTGCCAGCGACTGGCGCACGGTGGTGCGCGATGCCGATCGCGCGGTCGCGGCGCACGCTGCGCCGAGTGCTGCGCCGAGTGCTGCGCCGAGTGTTGCGCCGAGCGCCGTCTCGCCGGCTCGGCGCGTCCCGAAGCCGGAGCCGACGACGGTGCGTGCCGCGGCGGAACCGCTGCGGGTCGCGCTCGACCTGAATCGGGTGCTGGAGCGATGGGCCGACATCGTGACGGCACTGCGCGCGGCGGG
>JBBQYZ010000110.1:0-7828 GCA_038208205.1 Gemmatimonadales bacterium
GGCGGCAGCAGCGGCCCGCCCAGGTCCCAGTGCCACGCGTCCCGACGCACCCCGGTGCGCGGATCCTTGAGTGGCTTGAACTGCAGCCGGCTCTCCGGAAGGCCGACGCGCGCGCCATAGTCCAGCAGGCGCGCGCGATCAGTGGACACGAGGTGGGCCATCGGGCGCCCCTTCCAGATGTGGCGATGCAGCCAGAGCCCGCCGTCCATGGCGTGGATCATTCCCTCGCGCCGCGAGCGGAACTCGCGGTAGGAGGGCACCTCGTTCACCGACAGGCCGGCACGCCCTCGTTGACTGTCGGCGGCGGCGGCGTCATCTGGCCGACGAACACGGTGCACTCGATCGGATACGACTGCGGGTGCGTTGCCGTGGCGATCCACCCGCCGTCGGGCGGGACGATGAGCGTGATGCGGACGCCGGGCGAGAAGTGCGCGTTCAGCAGCGCCGTATCGGACGCGTAGGTCTTCGCCTCGTAGAAGTACGCCTCCTGCGCGACGGTGAGGTTGCGCAGGTCGCTGCGCAGCGCCGCGGCGTTGGCTCGTCCCTTCGTGTTATTGAACTTCGGGATCGCGATCGCGGCGAGGATGCCGATGATCACGACCACGACGAGCAACTCGATCAGGGTGAAGGCGGCACGAGGACGCGGCATTGCATCGGTCCTGGCTATCGGTGGGCTACGGAACGGGGAAGGGACATCGTGGTCTGTCGGCTTGCTGGAGGGTGCCGTACGGCGCCATGCAAAAGCAAGCCCGGTGCCTGGCAAGACGGTACATGCTAACGACATGCGCCGTCGCGCGTTAGAGGGATCGCGTGACACGGGTCACGTGCCATTTTTCCGTTCGATTTGCCCGAACCGGCGCAGACTGCGATGCCGATCCCGCCACCGACGCGCCAGCGGTCACATCTTCGTTTCGAGCCAGTTCCGGCCGCTGCCGACATCCACGACGAGCGGCACCGAGAGCGAGGCGGCGCCTTCCATCTCGTCCTTGACGAGCGTCACGACTGCCTCGACCTCAGGGCCCGGCACCTCGAACACCAGCTCGTCGTGCACCTGCAACAGCATCCGCGCGCTCAGTCGCTCGACAGTGAGGCGGTCGTGGATGCGGATCATCGCGATCTTGATCAGATCCGCCGCCGACCCCTGGATCGGGGAGTTCGCCGCCGTCCGCTCACCGAATGCACGGATGTTGAAGTTGCGATCGCGCAGCTCGGGGATGTAGCGTCGGCGCTTGAAGATGGTCTCCACGTACCCGTACTCCCGCGCATACTCCACGGTGGAGTCGAGGAACTCGCGCACCCGCTGGAACCGCTCGAAGTACCGTTCGATGAACTCCTTCGCCTCGGCGTGCGTGATCTTGAGCTGGCGCGACAGGGCGTGCGGGCCCTGGCCGTAGATCGTGGCGAAGTTGATCGTCTTCGCGCGGCCTCGCATCTCCGAGGTCACCTGGTCGAGGGGCACGTCGAAGATGAGCGCCGCGGTCTGTCGGTGGATGTCGCCGCCGGAGCGGAACGCCTGCACGAACGCCGGGTCGTCGGACAGGTGGGCGAGCAATCGAAGCTCGATCTGCGAGTAGTCCGCGGCGAGCAACAGCCACCCGTGGCGCGGGATGAAGCCGCGCCGGATGTCGCGACCCAGCTCCCGCCGGATCGGGATGTTCTGCAGGTTCGGCTCGCTCGACGAGAGGCGCCCGGTCGCGGCCACCGTCTGGTTGAACGAGGTGTGCAGGCGGCCGGTGTACGGGTTCACCAGCGCCGGCAGCGCATCGATGTAGGTGCTCTCCAGCTTCGAGAGCTCGCGGTACTCGCTGAGCAGCACGGGCAGCTCGTGGCCCGCCTCGGCCAGCTCCTGCAGTACGCTCGCGTCGGTCGACGGGCCCGTCGCGGTGCGCTTGATGATCGGCAGCTTGAGGCGCTCGAACAGCACCTCGCGCAGTTGCGGGTTGGAGTTGATGTTGAACTCTCCGCCAGCGCTCTGATAGATCTCCAGCTCGACCCGCTGCCGCTCGCGCGCGAACCGCTCCTTGAGCGACGCGAACCAGGGGCGGTCGATCTCGATCCCCGCCCACTCCAGGTCGGCGAGGACGCCGACCAGCGGGATTTCGACGGTGCTGTACAACGCATAGATCTTCTGCGCCTCGAGCTGCGGACGGAACCGCTGCTCGAGCTGCCAGGTCACGTCGGCATCCTCGCACGAGTAGTCGCGCGCGCACCCCACTGGCACGACGTCGTACGGGAGCTGCTGTCGCCCCTTGCCGCACAGGTCCTCGAAGCTCGTCATCGTATGGTCGAGGAACTCCAGCGCCAGCAGGTCGAGGCCGTGCGAGCGGCGCCCCGGATCGAGCACGTAGCTGGAGAGCATCGTGTCCGACACGAGCCCGCCGAGGGTGATGCCGGCGCGCCGCAGCACGAGCATGTCGTACTTGGCGTTCTGCGCCACCTTCGGCACCGCCGGATCCTCGAGCAGCGCGCGCAACGGCGCCATCGCGGCGTCCTCGAGGGGCGGGAGATTCTTCACCGGCGTGACCGGGCCCCCGGCGAGCGCACGCGCCGCGATGCTCGTCGGCTCCAACGTCTTCGCGACCCTCTTCGCGCGCGGCTTCTTCGGCTGCGCCTCGTTTGCCTCGTCGCCGTCGCTTCCCGGCTCCGCGTCGCCGAGCAGCAGGTCGCCCTGCGCCGCCTGGAAGGCGCGGTGGCGCAGCGGCAGGTAGTACGCTTCCCCCACGCCGACGGCGATCGCGATCGCGACCAGCGTGCAGCGCAACGGGTCCACCTTCTGCGGGCTGTCCGGCTCGATCACCGTCTCGGTGTCCACAGCGATGTAGGGCGCTTTGCGCGCGCGCGCGATCATCCGCTCGAGCGCGGGGATGGTGTCGACCGTGGTGTAGTTGGTGGCCGGCCGTGTGGTCTCGGGCGTCGCCTCCGGAGCCCCCGGCATCGGCGCGGCGTTCGCCGCGGCGACGACGTCGCCGATGGAGCGCGCGAGGGTGTTGAACTCCAGCTCCACGAACAGCTGTCGCAGGCGACTGCTGTCGGGCTCGCGCACCCGCATCTCGTCGAGCGCGAGCGAGACGGGCAGGTCGCAGCGGATCGTGACCAGCTCCTTCGAGAGCCGTGCCATGTCGCTCTGCGTGGCGAGCGCCTCGCGCGGTCGCTTCTTGACGAGCGTCGGCCCGGCGGCGAGGATCGACTCGAGGTCGCCGAACTCCGCCACGAGCTCGCGCGCGCCCTTGTCGCCGATGCCCTTCACACCCGGCACGTTGTCGCTCGAGTCCCCCACCAGCGCGAGGTAGTCCGTCACATGCGCCGGGGGCACGCCTAGCCGCTCCGCGCCGTTTTCCACCGACACCCACTGTTCCTCCACGCTCGCCGGCCCGCCGCGCCCGGGATTGAGCAGCCACACACCCGGCCGCACGAGCTGCTGGAAGTCCTTGTCCCCCGAGACGATCACCACGTTGACGCCGGCCTCCACGCCCTGCTTGGCGAGCGTACCGATCACGTCGTCGGCCTCGTAGCCCGTGAGCGAGAGGATCGGGATGCGATAAGCCTCGAGCAGCTGACAGATCCGCTCCATGCCGCGGTCGAAATCCGATTGCAGCTCGTCGGTCAGCTTCTCGCGCGTCGCCTTGTAGGCGGGGTAGCGCTCGTGTCGGAAGCTGAGCCCGGAGTCGTGCACCCAGCCCAGGTACTCGGGGCCGTGATTGGCGAGCAGCCGCTGCAGGAAGTTGACGATTCCCCATGCCGCCGATGTGTTCTCGCCTCGCGCAGTGGTAAGCGGCCGCGAGATCAGGGCGAAGAACGCGCGGTAGATCAGCGCGTAACCATCGACGAGGAAGAGCCGCGGGGCGTCTGGACGGCTCGCGGTCGGTGGCGTGGAAAAAGTCGGGTCGGTCACGGCGCGGGCGGCGGGCGGCGAGCGGCGGGCGGCGATTCAATCCGGCAGGAACGCCCCACCGGTCTGCGCGAAGCATAGAGCGTGCGCACGGGCCACGATACCGGCGGCGGGTTGGCCCGCGGCCCCACAAACAGCACCGCCTGCCACGGAGGGCAGGCGGGTGCAGGGTTGGGCGATCAGCAGCAGCGTCGTACCGCGACGGTCAGACGCGCTGCACGTTGGCGGCGTGGAGGCCCTTGTCGCCCGTCTCGATCTCGAACTCCACTTCCTGCCCTTCGGCGAGCGTCTTGAAGCCGTCCATCCCGATCGCGGAGAAGTGCACGAACACGTCCTCGCCACCCTCCTGCTCGATGAAGCCGTAACCCTTGGCGTCGTTGAACCACTTCACTTTCCCTTTTGCCATTGCGACTGCCTCCAACGGAGTGGATCGACCCTGCATCGCGTGGTGCCGGACGCGCCGGCGGCGCGCGGCGCCTATATAGGAGCACCTTGGACATTTTGTCAAGCAACGCTCAGGCTGAAATCGGTCGGCAGGTGCATCGCTGCATCCCTGCCTCCGGACCGCGGTCTCGGGCTGCGCCTTCAGGCACGCGGGCGCGCGGGCGCGCTTGCTTCAGCCGGCCGGCGCGCGTTAGGTTCGCCCCGTGCCGAAAGAGATGCTGGTCGGGCAAACGCTCGCGGGGTACGCGCTGCGCAGCGAGGTCGGAGAGGGCGGGACCTCGTCGGTCTTCCGCGCCGAACACCCGTCGCACGGCGTCGTCGCCGTGAAGGTGCTGCGGGAGAAGCTGCGCCACGACAAGACCGCCGTCGCCCGATTCGTCCGCGAGGCGCGCTACGGGGAGCGGGTGCGCCACCCCAACGTCGTGCAGACGCTCGAGGTGGGCGAAGCGGGCCCGGGCCTGCACTTTCTCGCGATCGAGTGGGCCGCCGGCGAGCTCCTGGAGAAGTACGTCAAGGTGCACGCCCCGCTGCCGCCCGACGAGGTCGCGACGATCGTCACCCAGATCGCCGACGCCGTGCACGCCGCGCACGCCGTCGGGATCGTGCACCGCGATCTCAAGCCGGACAACGTCATGTACGATCCGGCGACCCGGCAGATCAAGCTGCTCGACTTCGGGATCGCCACCGACACCGACATGGCGCCCGAGCAGCGGCTCACCCGCGCGGGCTTCTTCGTCGGCACGCTGATGTACGTCGCGCCCGAGGCGCTCTCGGGCGAGCTGGTCTCGCCGGCCGCTGACCAGTACAGCCTCGGGACGATTGCCTACCTGATGCTGTGCGGCTGCCTGCCCTTCAACGCCAAGTCGCCGCGCGAGATGTTCTCCCAGCTCCTCTCCCAACCACCCATTCCGCTCGGCGAGAATCGTCCGGGAATACGGTTTCCCGCCGGCGTGGAGCAAGTCGTGATGCGCGCGCTCAGTAAGGACCCGCGCCAGCGCTACCCGGACTCGGTCGCATTCGCGGCCGCCCTGCGCGCTGCCATCACCGCCGGCTCCGTTTCCGGCGTGGGTACCGGCGCCAGCGGCGACGTCGAGCCCGGGCTGCTGGCCCGCATGAAGTCCATCTTCAAGCGCTGAGACGCGGGCCGCATCAGGCCCGTGGGCCGGCGGCCGGCACCGGGTAGGTCGCCGCGCCCGGCCGGTCCCGCGTCAGATCCGCCGGGTTCACCGGCAGCCAGACGGTGAAGGTAGACCCGCGTCCCAGTTCGCTCTCCACGCCGATGTCGCCGCCTAGCAGGCGTGCGAGACGGCGCGAGATAGCCAGCCCCAACCCCGTCCCGCGTTGCATCGATTCCCCGCGCGGGCCGGCATTCACCTGCTCGAACTCATCGAAGATGCGCTCGAGGTCGGACGCCGCGATCCCCACGCCGCTGTCCACGACCTGCAACGCGACCCAGGTGCCGCTGCGCGGCGCGCGCGTGAGAAGGGCGGCCGCCACCCGATCCTCCGCCGCGGCGGTCGTCGAGTAGATCGGCGTCATCCGCGCGCTGAACTCCGGTGGCGCGCCGAGCAGCCGCGCGCGCACGCTCACCGTCCCGGCCGGCGTGTACTTCACCGCGTTGCCGATCAGGTTGATGAGGATCTGTCGCAGGTGCGTGGGATCGGTGCGCACGCGCGGTAGCGACGCCCCCACGGTGATCGAGAAGGTGAGCCCCTTCTCGCTCACGAGCGACTCGAGCTCGCTCGCGATGTTGAGCACGAAGGGACGCAGCACGATCGTCTCCGGATGCACCTCCAGGCGCCCCGCGGCGATCTTCGCGATGTCGAGCACCTGATCCACGAGGTGCCGCAGATGCGTGGCCGACGCCGCGATGCGGTCCACCGGCGGCACCTGCCGCGGCGACAGATCGCCGTAGAACCCGTCCCGCAACAGTTCGACGAACCCCACGATCGCGTTGAGCGGCGTGCGCAGCTCGTGCGAGACGTTCGCCAGGAACTCGCTCTTCGCCTGATTGGCGCGCTTGACGTCGCTGTACAACCGTTCAAGCTCGAGCGACCGATCCGCCATCTGGAGCGCACGCTGCTGCTCGCGGAGCAACCCCACCGCCAGGAACACGATGCCGATCACCCCGAGCGCCCAGAGCGCCCAGCGCAGCGATCGGGTCGTGAGGGCATGCGTCGTGGCCACCCGCCACGTGCCGCCGTTGGGAAGCCGCACGATCGCCAGCACCCGTTCCCCGGCGGCGTCACCCCGAACCCGCGGACCGAGCCGCACCACGGTGTCGGCTCCCTCCATCACCGCGAGCGAGCGCCGCGAGTCCGGTCGCGTGCGCTCGAGCAGCGCGGCGAGCGAATCCGCGTCGAGGAGGAGGCCCACCGTGCCGGCGACATTTCCGCTGTCGGCCGTCACGCCCCGTATCAGTGCGATCCATCCTGCTCGGCGTCCGTCGCCGGGCGACACGGCGGACACGCTCACGACCGTGCGGAGGGGCGCGCGCCGCGCGCGCAGTGCGTCCGCCAGCGGTGCCGGCGTCGGACGAGCACCCGCCGCGGACCACCCCGTCACGTCAAGCACCGGACGCCCTGAGGTATCGCTCGCCCACACGGCACGCACGTCGGGCATCGCTGCGAGCAGTCGGGACGCCGCCGCGCGACGCGCGACACTATCCTTCGCCGGTCCGCCGGCGACCGCGACGGCGACGTCGAGCAGCTCGACGCGCGAAGCGACGTACACCTCGGTCAGCAGCCCGGCAGAGCGCGCGTCGAGCTGTGCTTGATTGTGATTCGCGCGCTGGAGGGCGCGGTCGAGCATGAGCAGCCCGCCCAGCAGCACGAGGAACACCGCGCCGATGAACCGCGACACGAGACCGAAGCCCACCCGCTCGCCCCCGCCTCCCACGGCCGATTGCCCGCCATCGACCGTCCCGCTCCCGTTAACGTCTGCCACGCGTATGCCCGATCACGACCGCCTTCTGACGCTGCTCGCCGAACGTTCCGCGCGGCGCGGACACTTCACGCTCGCATCTGGGCGACAGTCCACCTTATACATCGACGCGCGGCTCACCACAATGAGTCCGGAGGGCCTCACCCTGATCGGACCACTCGCACTCGCCGCCCTTGCCGCCACCGACTGGCGTGTCGATGCCATCGGGGGCCTCACCCTCGGCGCCGATCCCGTCAGTTACGCGATCGCGTACGCGAGCGCGAGTGTGAGCGCGAGTGCAGGCCGACCGCTGCGTGCGTTCACCGTTCGCAAAGAGGCCAAGGCGCACGGCACCGGGCGGCTCATCGAAGGGCCGTTCCGCGAAGGCGACCGAGTTGCCGTCATCGAGGACGTCATCACGACGGGGGGCTCCGCCCTGCGCGCAGTCGACGCGGTGCGCGCCGCGGGCGGTGTCGTGGCGGGTGTCCTTGCGCTCGTCGACCGCGAAGAGGGCGGGCGCCAGTCGCTAGAGCGCGCCGGACTGCCCGTGCTCGCGCTCGCGCGGGCTTCGGA